>NZ_NHRP01000006.1:0-128378 GCF_002165385.1 Acinetobacter sp. WCHA39 | reverse complement strand
CAGTAAGTTTATTTCGCTACGGTTTGGACTATGTTCAAATGGCTATTCTACGTTTGATTGGTTTTGGAAAAAAAGAAGAATTTAAGAAAGTGCTAGCAATTTTAAGAAAGAAAAAGCCTGATAGGACAAGGGCCCTATGAAATTTGTCGTGTACAAAGAATTAAAATAAATATAAGAAGTCTAATTTTAAAAAAACTTAAGATTTTAATTAAGCAAAGTCTAATTCTTTTTCGAACGTTTTTAATTCGTGGCGTGCCATTGCTAAGTTTGATTTGCTACGATCTAATACAAGGTAAAGAAATAAATTTCCGTTACTCTCTAATGGTCGAATTAGGTGATATGCTTTACCAAGTGTAATTAGAATATCTTCAATATCATCATTAAGTTTGAGTGAGTTTGCAACACGACGTTTTGCGCGAACCACTTCAGTGTTACCTGCTGCTGCTAATTCTAAGTCAATTGCGCCCCCGCCTTGAGTTGCAAGCGCTAAGCCACTTTCAGTGTCTACTAATGCCGCTGCCACAAAACCATCAATATTTGTCAAGCTTTCTAGTGAAATTTTAGCCATGATATTATCTCTACTGATACATCTTGTTTATAAAGTAATCTTCCCTACTTTTGTTTTTGATTCGTTTTCAAAAGTAGATAGTCTCATTATAGGAAACTCTTTTATTAAATCAATAAGACTTTAAAAGTATCAAAATCACAGGATCGCTAATCATTGATAATTTTTGTCAAATAAACAAATTAAAATGCCAATTAAAGATAATAATTTAAATTTAATGTGATTTTTGTCACGAAAATAGGGTGGTTTAAATTATTTTTTTCATTGTAAACAAATGTAAAGCTTTATAATCATATAGTTTCTGTTATTTTAGTATGATTTAAATATATGTAAGTATTTGATAAAGAAAGTAATATACTTTCTTTATCATTTTTTAATATGTTTAAATAGTCGTCAGCTGAATGTAGCTGCAATATAAAAATAATAAAATAATAAGTGCTGTTACAGGTGCAATAATAAAAGACCATGTCGGTGTAGTTGGTTCTGGAGTTGAAATTTCTTCAGTATGTTGTGCTTGATGTACCATTTGATTAAATTCCTGTATCGTTGTCTCTAGAGAAACTTCTTGCTGTATGACTGGTTTTGAACCTAAAAGTTCAGTGAGTTGGTTGGTTGACCAAACCCAATCTTCTGCTTGTCCAGATAAATGTTCTATTTGACCTAAGAGAAGCTCACTTAAACCTGTTTGACCAAAGCTACCTGTTTGGTCTAATTGATTTAATTCTGCGAATTGTAAAGTGAGTATTTCTGAAATACTTGACTCTAACTCAGAAGCGCTTAAAGCGGATTGATTATATGCAGAGGTTGTAAGATGTCTAGCTATTCCTTGGATATAAAGGGGATCAGATGTTTTTATTTCCTGATAAAGTTTTTGATTATCTTTTTTCCAAAGACTGACCAGCTGTCCAAGAGCAAGCATATTCACTTCATCAATAAAATAAAGTCTTTCTTTTGATGAGTGTTGATCAAAGAGCTGTGGTTTTTGAAGTTTAATTTGTTCAGAAAAGTATTGAACTAAGTCAAATGCCATCGTGCATTTCCTCGCTTTTAATCTAAAATCCTAAGAGAAGGTTTTTTCTTATTCGGTTCGGCTTCTTGCTTTTTATCTTCTATTGGAGTTTCGATAGTCTCTTGAATATCGCCATATTCGCTTGGATCAAAAAATAAACCTTGTCCATTTTCTCTAGCATAGAGCCCTAAAACAGCGCGAATAGGTACATAAATATCTTTTGCGACCCCACCGAAACGGGCTGAAAATGAAATAGCATCATTATCCATATGAAATTGATGGATTGCATGGGGTGCCAGATTTAAAACGATTTGTCCATCTTTTACAAATTGTTGAGGAACATCTGTGTGTTGTTGTGTTGCATCAACGAGTAAATAAGGCGTCAATTGGTTATCACAAATCCATTCATAAATGGCACGTGCAAGATAAGGGCGTGTGGGTGTAACATTTAATTGATCTGACATAATTTACAAGCTTATTTAATCATAGGAATTAAATCATTGTAGCTGTTTTTTTCTTGAGCTGTCATTGATTTAATGAAAGATGGGCGACTGAAAACACGATGACAATATAAAAAAATAGGTCGGCAATGTTGCGGTGGAAGTTCAATTCCCATACTTTTTAATCTAAGAAAAATTGGTGCGAGCATACAATCTAAGATTGAAAACGTCTCAGACATAAAAAAAGGAAAATGTTGGAATAATGGAGTGAGTGAAATAAGCGTATCTCTAAGTTCTTTCTGGGCTTTTTGTTTTTCTTGCGGGTTCAGTGTATCGGTATGTCTAAGCATTTGATCTGCAAGCTTGAACCAATCTTGTTCAAAACGCCAAATATATTGACGTTGCTCCGCTCTAGCCATTGGAGCATCCGCATAAAGCTTATTTTGACGATAGCGATCATCCAGATATTCACTAATGATATTTGGTGAAAAAAGTTTTAGATTTTGTTCAATCAACATAGGAAGTTGATTGTAGGGGTTGAGATCAGCCAAATCTTCATCTTCATGATCGGTGATAATCAGATGATATTTAATCTGCTTTTCAGCGAGTAAAAAACGAATCCAGTGTGAACGGAAATCATCTGCATGACTATAAAGCGTAATGCCCTGAACTGGGGTCGTTTCAACAGATGACATATCACAAAGCTAATCAAGTAAACGGTTTAGCATACTAAAAAAATATAAGAAAAGCATCTTAGAAATATGTAGAACTATATAAATAAAAAAACCTCGGATAAATCCGAGGTTTTTGTCCAATTCGTAAAACGATTAACGTTTAGAGAATTGAGGACGTTTACGAGCTTTACGTAAACCAAGTTTCTTACGTTCAACTTCACGAGCATCACGAGTAACGAAACCAGCTTGACGAAGAGCAGGTTTTAAAGTTTCGTCAGCAGCGATCAATGCACGAGTAATACCGTGACGGATTGCGCCAGCTTGACCACCAATACCACCACCTTTAACAGTGATGTAAAGGTCAAATTTTTCAGTAACTTCTAAAAGCTCTAAAGGCTGACGTACAACCATACGAGCAGTTTCACGACCGAAATATTGCTCTAAAGTACGATTGTTGATTACGAGTTTGCCTGTACCAGCTGATAAGAAAACACGTGCAGTTGCGGTCTTACGGCGACCTGTACCATAATTAGTAGCCATGTGCTGTATCCCTTAGATGTCCAAAACTTGTGGCTGTTGAGCAGTATGAGGATGCTCGCTACCAGCGTACACTTTCATTTTTTTGATCATTGCATAACCAAGAGGACCTTTTGGTAACATACCTTTAACAGCTTTTTCTAAAACTGCTTCAGGTTTGTGAGCGATTAACTTTTCAAAGTTAGTCTCACGGATACCACCAGGGAAACCAGTATGGCGATAGTATTTCTTATCAAGTGATTTATTACCAGTCACTTGAACGTGTTCAGCATTGATCACAACGATGTAGTCACCAGTGTCAACGTGAGGAGTATAAGAAGTTTTGTGCTTACCGCGTAAACGACGAGCGATTTCAGTCGCAAGGCGACCTAAAGTTTTGCCAGAAGCATCAACAACATACCAGTCGTGTTGAACTTCAGCAGGCTTAGCGCTGAGAGTTTTCATTAACCACTACCTATTATAGTTGGTTTGAGCAAGGAATCGCCCAAACAAAAGGAGAGCGAATTCTACATGAATTTCTAAAATCACACAAGAACAATTCATTGTTAATGTCATATTTTGCTGCAATGTGACCGATTTTGTAACTATATCGCCGTTAATTTTTAGCTACATTTTTTGGCTTGAGAGGTGGTGGTATTTAACCTATCATTTTTGAATTAATTATTTGAAATAAGTAGAAGTATTTACCTCTTCTTTTGGGGAATTTGATGAAATTGTCGTTTTCTACAAACATTATTGTAGTCGCTATTTGCGTAATAGCTTGTTCCACACAAGCGAATGCACGACGCCTCTACAAATGGGTCGATGAGGGCAGTGTAACCAATTATTCTGAATTTCAGCCCAAAGAAGGTACAAGTCGTAAAGTTGAAGTCTTGGAGAGTCGTGGTGAGCATGTTGATCCAGCAATGATGGTTACTGCTGAAATGAAACCACTTGAAATACCAGATGATCAAACGAACCCCTTAGCACAACCCTCAAGTTCTTCAGTGCAAGCAAATGCTCCCCTGCATCAACAATCATCGCAGACTATTGTAAAACAAGGTGCTATAGCATCTCCTTATACTTCTCACCCAGTAAATACGCCTCCATTGCCAGAAAAGAAAGAACCACAACTCGTGCAGCAGCCTCAACCTGTAGAGAAAAAGGAGCCGATTGCAAATCCATTTATAGAGAAGCCGAGTAGTGCTGCGGTTGTTGCGGTAGAAAAGAAAGAAGAGACGGCGGTTGTTCAACCTGAGAAAAAGGTACAACCAAAAATTAACCCGTGGACTCGTCAAGTTGAATTTGTACCTTCTAATCTAGTGCCTGAAAATCTGCCTAAAGCGAAAAAGCCTTAAAAATTACAAATTGTTCACTATTTAGTTTTATTCTCTTTCTTGATTGCTTCTTATTTAGGGGGCGCGCGCTGAGAGGGAATAGAACTTGATGGATAATCATTTTAAGTGTTTCATCAGCGTTGTGTTGTGGCATCTAATCGCTCTAATGTTATTCCGATTGATTTTCTTTAGTCGCATTTAAATTCTATTTTTATAGTTTATATTCTTGTATTTATTGGTAAAAATAAATTTATTGTATTTATTGTTTATCAGCTTGTAAATTTTCACTTCATATTTTTTCAAAAACTTTTGCTTATATGGGGAGTGGATTGTTTTTTTCGGTAAACTATAACGTAATGCTTAAAATTAGAATTGGTGAGTCATGTTGCCTTTGTATGTCACTTCTGGCGAACCAGCCGGAATTGGACCAGATATTTGTCTAAGTCTAGCAAACCGTGTTGATGAGCGACCGATCGTTATTTTGGCTGATGTCCAGATGTTGCAGCAGCGCGCCAAACAGTTAAATATTGATGTTGAACTTATTCCATTTCAGGGCGAAAAACGGTCGAGTTTAGCAGGGCAGCTTTTCGTTGAGCATGTGCCTTTAGCAAAACCTGTTATTTTAGGTCAGTTAGATTCAGCCAATGCTGCTTATGTGTTAGAGCAATTACGTCGTTCAGCTGACTATGCGATGTCGGGGCGGAGTGTAGGGGTTGCTACAGCACCAGTGCAAAAGTCGATTATTAATGATGCAGGCATTCTATTTAGCGGACATACTGAGTTTTACCAAGAGTTTGCAAGTGTGGATCGTGTGGTGATGATGTTGGCGACTAAAACATTGCGTGTCGCATTGGCAACCACACATTTACCGTTGCGGGATGTACCTGATGCGATTACTAAAGAGCGTTTGCATCAAGTGATTGATATTCTGATTCAAGACTTAAAAAGCAAATTTAAAATCGCACAACCACGCATTCTGGTCTGTGGCTTAAATCCACATGCAGGTGAAGATGGTTATTTAGGTCGAGAAGAAATCGACGTGATTAATCCAGTGCTAGAAAGCTATCGTGCGCAAGGTATAGGGATGAGTCTCTGTTTGCCTGCAGATACCTTATTTACCCCAGAAAATCTAAAAGATGCAGATGCTGTTTTAGCAATGTATCACGATCAAGGTTTACCTGTGTTAAAATCACAAGGCTTTGGTGAAGCAGTAAACATTACATTAGGCTTGCCATTTATTCGAACTTCGGTCGATCATGGTACAGCACTTTCTCTTGCAGGCACTGGACAGGCAAAAGCATCAAGTTTGCAGGTTGCAGTGGATTTAGCACTTGATTTAGCCCGTCAGTAATGGGCGAGTAAATTATTCACGTTGGAATTATTATGTATCAAATTAATGCCCTAAACCCTAAAGATGAAGGGCATCAGGCTCGAAAACGTTTTGGTCAAAACTTCTTACATGATCAACGTGTGATTGCCAAAATTGTACGTTCAGTGAATCCGCGTGCGGGTGAAAATATTGTCGAAATTGGACCGGGTTTAGCTGCATTGACCTCACCTTTAATTGGCGAGTGTGATGCGTTAACCGTGGTTGAGCTGGATCGTGATTTGGCTGCCGGTTTACCGGGACGTGTGCCATATCCTGAACGTTTGACCATTATTGAAGCTGATGCTTTAAAATATGATTTCAAGCAATTGTTTCAAGACGGTCGTCCACTACGTGTGGTGGGAAATTTACCATATAACATTTCTACGCCTTTGTTGTTCCATCTCTTGGAGTTTGGTGACAAAGTCAAAGACATGCATTTCATGTTGCAAAAGGAAGTGGTTGATCGTATTACGGCAACACCAAACACCAAAGAATATGGTCGTTTATCGGTGATGATCCAGTATTACTGTAAACCGACTTTCTTATTTGAAGTGCCACCAGGTTCATTTAATCCGCCACCAAAAGTGACATCAGCTGTATTTCGTTTGGAACCTTATGAAACTAAGCCAATTATTGCAAAAAATGAAAAAGCTTTGTCACGTTTAGTCAGCCATGTATTTACCCAACGGCGTAAGACCTTACGTAATAGCTTAAAAGGGATGTTGGCAGAAGATGGCTTTGAAAAAGCAGGTGTCGATCCGATGGCGCGCCCAGAAACCTTAAGCTTGGCTGATTTTGTCGCACTTTCTGATCAGATGGTATCTTATGTCTAAACGCTATAACTATGTCATTGGTGATGTACAAGGTTGTTTTGAAGCGCTGAAAGCGTTATTGAAAGAAATTCGCTTTGATCCAGATCAAGACTTTTTATGGTTTGCGGGTGATTTAGTTGCACGTGGCGAAAACTCGGTGGGCGCATTACGCTTTATTAAAAAACTGGCTGATCGTGGTGCTGCAGCAACTGTACTAGGCAATCATGATCTGACCCTCATTGCTTGTGCTCGTGGTTTTAAAAAAGTTAAAGATAAAGATCGTACTCAGGACGTGATTGATGCGATTGATGGTGATGAGCTGATTGATTGGCTGCGAAAACAGCCATTAAGTTTATCTCCGAATGATCAAACTCTGATTACTCATGCAGGTGTGCCGTGTATCTGGAATGCCGAACAAACTGTGGTATTGGCACAAGAAGTCGAGCAGGTAGTTGGTCATGACGATCTTTTGGTTTTAGATAGTTTTCTTGCAGAGATGTATGGTTCACAACCTGATTTATGGTCAGATGAGCTGACAGGTATGGCACGTTTGCGCTGTATTACCAATTATCTGACCCGAATGCGTTTGACTGATGCCGAAGGGCGTTTAGAGTTTGACTTTAAAGATGCACTTGATGCGCCGATGCCAACAGGCTTTCAGCCGTGGTTTGAGTTTGATAGTCAGGCTGCACAAACTCATCAAATTATTTTTGGACATTGGGCGGCCTTGCAGGGTAAAACCATTAGTCGCCAAATTCAAAATGTCGATGGTGGATGTGTTTGGGGGCAACAACTGGTGGCTTATCGTTTAGAAGATCAACAACTTTTCGCAGTGGATAATCCTTTGGCTTGATTAGCCTGTGATCTCTTTTAAATGCCCATTTTCATATTGAAATCGGGCATTTCTATTTTAAGACTGTCAAAAAACTGTCATACACTGATCATTAAAGTGTCAAAAAATATTTATAAGCTAAAAGCATGAAAATAACGACACGAATGGATGGCGATATGCAAAGTACATACGCGACATCTCTACTAAAGCAAGAACAGTTTCCTGAAAGTTTTAAATTTTACTTTAAAAGGAAACAACTCAAAAATAAACAAGATGAATTGTCTGAACTTCGGGATTTAGTTCGCCCTCGTTTGAGAATTGCAATTGTCACTGAAACATGGCCACCAGAAATTAATGGTGTAGCATTATCTATGATGCAATTATGTCAGGGGCTACAACGGCTTGGGCATAAAATTCTATTGGTCAGGCCTATACAAAAAACGATTTGTACAGAATTTAACCCTGAACAAGAATGCTTGGTGATGTCTCAGCCTATTCCAAAATACCCAAGTGTTCAATTTGGTTGGCCACAATATCTTAAAGTCTCTAAAGCATTTGAGCAGTTCGCACCTGACGTAGTGCATATCGTGACTGAAGGTCCATTAGGTTTAATAGCACTACAAGCTGCAAAGTCAAAAAAAATCGCCGTATCGAGTGGATTCCATTCAGCTTTCCAAGATTTTAGCCGTTTCTTTGACTTGGCTTTTTTAGTCAAACCGATTCAACGTTACTTAACATGGTTTCATAATAGTACAGATGTCACGTGTGTACCCAGTCAATACACGGAACAAGCACTGCGTGGTTTTGGTGTGACTTGTCCTTTAGTTGTTGTTGGACGAGGTGTTGATACTGCGAAGTTTTCCCCAAAACATCGTTCACAGCAATTACGCCAACAATGGGGTGTAGATGCTGATACCCGTGTAATGCTGTATGTTGGACGCTTATCGCCAGAAAAAGAAATTGATGTCTTAATTAAAGCTTTCCATGCGTGGCAGAGACAGCAAGGTGCAAATACAAAATTTGTAATTGTGGGAGATGGGCCTGATCGTATTCGTTTGAGTAAATTAGCGATATCAGAAGATATTATTTTTACTGGTAGCTTAAGTGGTAAGAATCTTTCAGCCGCTTATGCAAGTGCAGATGTTTTTGCATTTGCTAGTCAAGCTGATACGTTTGGAAATGTAGTGCTAGAAGCAATTGCAAGCGGATTACCAGTGATTGCTTATGACTACGTATGTGCACATCAGCATGTCAAACACGGTGTTACAGGTTGGTTGAGTCCTCTAGGGCAGACCGCAGATTTAACCCAATCCATTTGTCATTTGCCAACTCTCCCAGAACTGAGAAAAATGGGTTTATTAGCAAGTGAAACTGTACAGGAAACCAGTTGGCAGTTTCCTGTACAACAATTAGAACAAGCACTTTATCAGGTGGTGAAGGAGTCTCCCATGACCTCTACCTAAAGTATTCTCAAACAAGAGGAGAAAAAGTATGAAATTTCAAAATGCAAAAATAAAAATACTCGATCTAGATCTAAAAGGGTGTGTATACCTCAATCATCTCTCTCAGTCCCAACGCATTGCCTTATTTTTTAAAACGATTAGTCGTTTGGGTGATGGACCATTTTGGTATGTCATGTTGTTATCAGTATGGATCGCACAAGGTTTGGCATACGGTCTACAAATTCTATATTTGCTCGTTGCAGGTTCTGTTGGTACCGGGATTTATAAGTTTTTAAAGCATAAAACGACTCGACCACGCCCTTATCAAGTTCACCAAGTGATTGTACTGGGCGAGCGACCATTGGATCATTTTAGTTTTCCATCAGGTCATACTTTGCATGCGGTCATGGTTACTATTACATTAGGCTATATCCAACCGTTGTTATTAATCTTGATGTTGCCATTTATGATTCTGGTTGCATTGTCCCGCATGATTTTAGGATTACATTACCCAAGTGATGTGATCGTCGGGGCGGTGATTGGTGCATCCGTCGCTAGCTGTATTATTTTGTTGGCACCAAGCTTCAATATCATTCTTTGAATAATTTAACGAGTTTTAATGATAGAAGACTATTTTTTAAATCTTGGGATTTGTTAAAGTACGCTCAATCACTAACTGTTAATTAGGTTATCAAATGGGCTTACGTTGGACGGATACGATTGATATCGCAATCGAACTTACTGAAGCACACCCAGATGTAGATCCTCAATGGATCCGTTTTACTGATTTACATGCTTGGGTTTGTGCATTACCAGACTTTAATGATGACCCAAATAAGTCGACGGAAGGTTTGCTTGAAGCGATTCAAATGGCTTGGTTGGATGAAGTTCGTTAAAAAAACATCAGAAATCACTGAACTTTTACAGATTCAAGCTGATTATTGGCGATGACATCGGTATAATGCGGCAAATTTTTTAGTTTACACCATAAATAGGAGTCAATCATGGCGATTGAACGTACTTTATCTATCGTAAAACCAGATGCAGTTTCTAAAAACCACATTGGTGACATTTTTGCTCGTTTTGAAAAAGCGGGTTTAAAAATTGTTGCGACTAAAATGAAACACCTTTCTCAAGCTGATGCTGAAGGTTTCTATGCTGAGCACAAAGAACGTGGTTTCTTTGGTGATTTAGTTGCATTCATGACTTCTGGCCCAGTTGTTGTTTCTGTTCTTGAAGGCGAAAATGCAGTTCTTGCTCACCGTGAAATCTTAGGTGCTACAAACCCTAAAGAAGCAGCTCCAGGTACAATCCGCGCTGATTTCGCTGTAAGCATCGACGAAAATGCTGCTCACGGTTCTGACTCAGTTGCTTCTGCTGAGCGTGAAATCGCTTACTTCTTTGCTGATAACGAGATCTGCCCACGCACTCGTTAATCCAAAGTATTCAAGCCAGATAAGTGGTATACTACTTATCTGGTTTTTTATTTTTTATAGATTGAGTTGTGTAAAAAACACACAACATTTTCTAGCGCTGATATCGTTTAGGTAAATATACATGAGTTCTGTAGTGGTCGTTTCATCTGAGAATGTCGATGAAAAACAACAGTCTTTAACTACGTCTGTCGTTCAAGCTGCCGATAAGAAAGTAAATTTACTTGGCATGTCCAGAGCTGAATTAGAAAAATTCTTTGAAGACTTAGGCGAAAAGAAGTTTCGTGCCGGTCAAGTCATGAAATGGATACACCAGTTTTTCGTCACTGATTTTGCTGAAATGAGTAATATTTCAGGAAAATTACGTGAAAAATTAGAAAAAATCTGCGAAATCAAAGCACCTGAAGTGGTGCACCGTAACTATTCTAAAGATGGTACTCGTAAGTGGGTATTTCGTGTAGGTGAAGGTTCTCTGGTTGAAACCGTACTGATTCCTGCAGAAGATAAAGCAGGTGCGCGTAAAACCTTGTGTATTTCATCACAAGTGGGTTGTGCACTGGATTGTTCATTCTGTTCGACGGGTAAGCAAGGTTTCCAACGTGATCTAACACCAGCAGAAATCATCGGTCAGTTGTGGATGGCAAATTATTCTTATATGGAAGATGTGCCTGTTGCTGAGCGTGAACGTACCGTGACCAATGTGGTCATGATGGGTATGGGTGAACCTTTACTTAATTACGATGCAGTACTCAGCTCAATGCAGTTAATGTTAGATGATTTTGCCTACGGAATGTCTAAACGCCGTGTAACTTTATCAACATCAGGTGTTGTTCCAAAAATTGATCAATTAGCGCAAGACATCGATGTTGCACTTGCGATTTCATTACATGCACCAAATGATGAACTACGTAATGAATTGGTTCCTATTAATAAAAAATATCCATTACAGCAACTTATTGCTGCGTGCCAACGTTATTTAGCTAAAGATGGCAATGAAAGCTCACGTCGCCATGTCACTATCGAATATGTGATGTTGGAGGGTGTCAATGATCAGCCTGAGCATGCACAGCAATTATTAAAATTATTGAAAAACTTGCCAAGTAAAATCAATCTAATCCCATTTAATCCATTTCCACATGCACCTTACGGACGTTCGAGTCGTAATCGCATCATTGCTTTTCAAAAAACTTTGTCTGACGCCGGATTTGTGTGTACGATTCGTCAGACACGTGGCGATGATATCGATGCTGCATGTGGTCAATTGGTAGGACAGGTTGCTGACCGTACACGTCGTGCGGAACAGTGGAAGAAGAAAGTGGCGCAACGACAAGAAATTTTGCGCACACAAGGATAAACTTGGGGATATAGCGTTGAATACAACTCGACTAAAAACGATTATAACGACTGCTGTTGTCTTTACTGTAATGGGTTTAACCGCTTGTCAATCTTCGACAGGGTTGAAGAAAGACCCAGAAAAAGCTGTTCAAGTTCGTTCCCAACTGGCTGCTGAATATATTCGTACAGGTGATTTGGATTCCGCTAAACGTTCTCTTGATCAAGCTTTAAATATTGATTCGCGTGATGCAAACGCCAATATGATGATGGGGATTCTACTGCAACAGGAAGGCAGTAAACCTAATATGGAAAAAGCAGATGCTTATTTTAAGCGTGCGATTTCTTCAGAACCAGATAATGCACAAGCTCGTAATAATTACGGTACATATTTGTATCAAATGCAACGTTATAATGAAGCGATTGAGCAATTTACCCGTGCAGGTGCAACCTTAGGTTATGAACAGCGATTTCAATCGTTGGAAAACTTGGGGCGAATCTATTTAAAGTTAGGCGATGTTGCGAATGCTGAAAAAGCATTCAAACAAGCGCTACAAGCAAATCGTAATGCAACTATTTCAATGTTAGAGTTGGCAGAAATTTTCTATTTGCAACAAAATAATAGAGATGCATCGCAACTATACGAACAGTATGTTCGTAATGTGGGGCAAAAAAACCAAGGTGCACGTGCACTTTGGATTGGTTTACGCATTGCTCGAGCGAGTGCGGATCAATTAGGAATGCAAGTGTTAGTGAATCAATTACGAGCATTATTTCCTGAGAGTCCAGAATATCAACGTTATTTGCAATTACAGTACAGTACTGAGGCCGTATGGAAATAAATCCAAATTCACATCAGCCAACTGGCTCAACCTCGCCATCGTCAACGTTAGGAAATATTCAACGACCTGGTGAGTATTTGCGTCAAATTCGTATTGCACAAAAGAAAGAACTTGAAGAAATTGCAAGCGCATTGAATATGCCCGTTAAAACATTAACGGCATTAGAGCAAGATGACTATAAATCCTTGCCTGAAGCCACATTCATCAAAGGCTATTACCGTGCCTATGCAAAACTGCTCAATGCAGATGCCAGTGCCATCATCCAGCGTTTTGATGAAATCTATGCCAATGACACAGGTCTCAAGGCCAATCATGCCCTGAGTAACTCCCCAATCAAGACTATGGGCAAGCTTGCTGGATCGAAAAGTTTACGTAACCGTAAATGGTTGAAGCGTATTGCTATTTTAGCTGCTGTTTTAGTCTTAGCTTGGTTGGCAGTGATGGCTGTACAAAATTGGACATCAAGCCACAAAGATGATGCAGAAGTTGAAGCGCCGAAAGCAAAAAGTTCTGATGTCGAAATTATACCGATGGGAACCACAACGAACGTAACTTCTGGCGACCAATTAGTTTTGAACTTTAGTCGACCAACATCTGTGCATATCGTTGATGCAACAGGTAAAGTATTAGCAACAGGTCGTCAAGCATCTACATTAACTTTGAGTGGTGAATCACCATTCCAAATTCGTTTAGATGATGCAACAGCTGTATCCTTGACCTTGAATCAGGAGCAAATATCTTTGTCTCCATATACGGTTAATGGAAAAGCAGAATTCCGTTTGTCTCGTTAATGCCAAAGAGTAGAGCTATACGATGATTGTGAATCCAATTAAACGCCGTCCAACACGTAAAATTCGTGTTGGTTCAGTGTATGTCGGTGGTGATGCCCCGATTAGTGTTCAAAGTATGACCAATACTGAAACCTGTGATGTGGATGCAACTGTAGCGCAAATCCAGCGCTGTGCAGATGCAGGTGCAGATATTATGCGTGTTTCCGTACCGTCAATGGAAGCAGCAGAAGCTTTTGGGGCAATTCGAAAACGAGTCTCTGTACCATTGGTTGCTGATATTCACTTTGATCATCGTATTGCTTTAGCAGTTGCGGACTATGGCGCAGATTGTTTGCGCATTAATCCTGGTAATATTGGTTCGGATCAGAAAGTACGTGAAGTCGTTGCTGCAGCAAAACATCATGGTATTTCGATTCGTATCGGTGTGAATGCAGGTTCTCTGGAAAAAGACTTACAAGTGAAATATGGTGAGCCGACAGGGCAGGCCTTACTTGAGTCAGCGATGCGCCATATCGATATTCTCGACCGTTTAGATTTCCATGAGTTCAAGGTCAGCGTTAAGGCATCGAATGTATTTTTAACGATGGATGCTTATCGTTTGCTGTCTCAACAGATAGATAATCCACTGCATCTTGGTGTGACTGAAGCAGGGATTTACCGTACGGGTACAGTCAAATCAGCAATTGCCTTGGGCGGACTGTTGATGGAAGGCATTGGCGATACTATGCGTATTTCGCTCGCGGCTGAACCTGAGGATGAAATTAAAATCGGTTTTGATATTTTAAAATCGTTGGGCTTACGCTCAAATGGTATTAACTTTATTGCTTGCCCAAGCTGCTCACGTCAGGAATTTAATGTGATTCAAGTGATGCAGGCTTTGGAAGAGCGCCTAGAAGATATCCGTACACCGATGGATTTATCCGTGATTGGATGTAAAGTGAATGGTCCTGGTGAAGCTAAAGAGGCGGATATCGGTATCGTTGGCGCATCACCGCGTTCACTGGTCTATCGTAATGGTGAAAAAAGTCATTTAATTGACACAAATCAGTTGGTTGATGAAATTGAAACAATGGTTCGTCAACGTGTTCAAGAGCTTGAAGAAGCTAAATCTAAAGAAATTATTCGTAGTTCATCATGAGTTCAATTGTCGCGATCAAAGGTTTTAATGACACCCTTCCAACACAAACTGCTGCTTGGAGAAGTCTGGAACAACAATTAGCATCTTTAATGGATGCCTATGGCTATCAACAAATCCGTTTACCGATCGTTGAACAAACGGGTTTGTTTAAGCGTGCGATTGGTGATGCAACCGATATCGTTGAAAAGGAAATGTATACCTTTTTTGATAAAGGTACTCCACCTGAATCGCTGACTTTGCGTCCAGAAGGTACGGCTGGGTGTGTGCGTGCGATGTTGGAACATAACTTATTGCGTGGTGCAACACCGCGTGTTTGGTATGTGGGTCCAATGTTCCGCTATGAAAAACCACAAAAAGGTCGCTATCGCCAGTTCCATCAATTTGGTGTTGAAACTTTTGGTGTGGCAACGCCAGATATTGATGCAGAAATCATTTTAATGACGGCTCGCCTATGGAAACGTATGGGTGTAGCAGCAAATGTTCGTCTAGAACTCAATACTTTAGGTGAGACGGATGAGCGTGCGGAATATCGTGCTGCTTTGGTTGAGTTTTTAAATCAGCACAAAGATGCATTAGATGAGGATTCACAACGCCGTTTAAGTACCAATCCATTACGTATTTTAGACTCTAAAATTGAATCAACACAAAAGATTTTAGAAAATGCACCAAAGTTGCATGATTTCTTAAAAGAAGATTCGATCAATCATTTCCAACAATTACAACAGTACCTCACTGATGCAGGCGTTGAGTTTGTAATTAACCAGAAGTTAGTACGTGGCTTGGACTACTACAACAAAACTGTATTTGAATGGACGACAACGATGTTGGGTTCACAAGGAACGGTTTGTGCAGGCGGTCGTTACGATGGCTTGGTAGGACAACTGAAAGGTAAAGCAGATCAATCTGTACCTGCAGTTGGTTTTGCAATGGGTATGGAACGTTTACTGTTGTTGCTTGAGCAGGTTGAACAAGCCCAAGAAGTACGTGATTGTGAAGTTTTCTTATTGGCTGAGCCTGCATTTCAAGCTAAAGCTTTAGTATTAGCAGAGCAAATCCGTGACCAGTTAGAAGCAGCAAACAGCTCAATTCGTCTGAAAACAGGTTCACAAGGCAGTATGAAAAGCCAAATGAAAAAGGCTGATCAATCGGGTGCAATCTATGCAGTGATTTTGGGTGAGCGCGAGTGGGAATCACAACAGCTTTTGGTCAAAGAGCTAGCAACGGGTGAGCAGGCGCAGGTCGCTTTAACTGAGCTGACATCTTTTTTTATCGAAAAATTTAAACAATAAATTGCACAATATTTAGGGAAAGGACAATCACATGAGTTTAAGTGATGAAGAACAACTCGACCAATTAAAGTCTTTTGGCAAAAAATATGGTTCTGCCATGATTAGCGGGATTCTGATTGCCTTGATTGCCTTTTTCGGATGGGAATATTGGCAAAAGAAAAATTTAGCTGAGGCACAGAGTCAAACGGCGAAAGTACAAAAATTGATGGACGAAGCTAAGGCTGCATCAGGTCAACCAAATGCTTTCGCTACAGTATCTGAAGCAGCAGATAAAATTGTGAAAGATGATGCTGACTCGGTTCAGGCGATTCAAACCCAATTTATCTTGGCGAAGCTTGCTTATGATAAACAAGACTATGCTGCAGCTGAAAAAGCATTAAAGAAAGTTGAAAACTCAAAAGTTAAAGATGCGGGTTTGGTGCAAATTGTAAAAATACGTTTAGCGGATTCACAATTAGCACAAAAGAAATATGATGAGGCGCTGAAAACCTTATCAAACGTGACTGAACCAGCGTTTAAAGCAACTGCAGAAGAGTTACGTGGTGATATTTTTGTTGCAAAGAAAGATACTGCATCGGCGCAAAAAGCATATCAAAGTGCTTGGGATAGCCTCATTGAACGTAAACAAGAGCGTCAGCTTTTACAAATTAAACTCGAAAGCGTTGGTATTTTAGTAGATGATCCTGAAATTGAGCGCCCGATCTTAGATACCAAAGTGGATGAGTCTTAATGCAGAACAAACTAAAATTACCTTTGGCAATTGCAATTGCTTCAGCTTTATTAATTGGATGTTCAACCAATAAAGTAAAAGAAGTGAAACCGAATCCGTTGCCAAAAATTACGCAACAGCAAGGCTTAAATCTGGTCTTTTCTCAAAGTGTTTCGTCGACAAATGCAGCAGAAGCTTTACGCTTGCAGTTAGATACAGATAACGGTGTAATTTTTGCGATTGATCCAGATGGTCAGGTTTCTGCTTATAAAGCTAAGCAGCGTCTTTGGAAAAGTAAGGTTACTAAGCAAGAACTTACTGCTGGTGTAGAAGCGGGTGAGGGTATTGTCATTATTGGTAATCGTAAAGGTGAGTTATTTGCCTTAGATCAGGCTACTGGTAGCCAAAAATGGTCTGCCAAATTATCTGGTGCGATTTTGTCTCCTTCACTCATTCAATCGGGACGAGTTATTACGATTGCAAATGACGGGACTGTATTTGCGCATGATACTGTTACTGGACAGCAAGTGTGGGCATATAAATTACCAAACGTTCAGTTTAGTTTACGTGGTCAACCTGCACCCGTTCGTTTAGATGAACGTACAGTCGTTGTTGCATCCGCGAATGCTTATGTTTATGCATTGGATGTAATCAGTGGCGTGCCGCGTTTCCAACGTCGAGTTGCAGTAAGTGATGGTCGTTCGGATATTCAACGTTTGATTGATGTTGTCGGTGACCCAGTTGTTGCAGGTCAATATCTGGTAACAACCAGTTTCCAAGGGCAAGTTACAACTACTGATCTTACGACACAGCGTGTGGTGTGGAGTGAAGATGCAAGTAGTACGAATAGTGCTGAAGTTTCAGGTGATAAAGTTTTTGTCTCGACTGCAGATGGAAAATTGAAAGCTTATAATTTAGCGACAGGCGAACTTCTTTGGCAGAATGAGGAATTACTTAACCGTCAATTAAGTAATCCTGTGATGCTTGGACAGAACCTTGTGGTTGGCGATTTAGATGGAGTTATTCATTTGATTGATCCAAACACAGGGAAGTTGATTGGTCGTGCGAAAACTAGTGGTGAAGTCCGTTCATTGCGTGTGATTGATAATCAGCTTTACGTTGCAACTCGAAAAGGTGCATTAAGCATTTGGCAGAATCGTTAATTTTGCCTTAGCTTGTGGTAAAATATTTAATTAGCAATTGCTAATAAAAGAATGATCGGGGTATTTGTTTGAACAAAACCCCGAATTTTTATTGTGATTATTTGATCACCAAAATCTTCCATACTGTTTCTGATACGATGTCATCAATGATGGCTCGTCTGAATTAAGGTTAATTTATGAAACCCGTTATTGCGCTTATTGGTCGTCCAAACGTCGGAAAATCAACGCTATTTAACCAAATCACTAAAAGTCGTGATGCTTTGGTTGCTGACTTCGCTGGTTTAACTCGTGACCGCAAATATGGCGATGCGGTGTATCAAAATAAATCATTCATCGTCGTTGATACTGGCGGTATTGGTGAGAATGAAGGCGGTATTGACTCATACATGGCGGAGCAGTCAAAAACTGCCATCCATGAAGCAGATATCATTGTTTTTGTTGTGGATGCACGTGCAGGTTTGTTGGCATCAGATGAACAGATTGCCCGTGAATTGCGTACACTAGGTAAGAAAGTTTATTTAGTTGCCAATAAGGTTGATGGTGTTCATGCAGAAGCCGCGCTAGTTGAATTCTATAAACTTGGTATGGGAGAACCTATTCAAGTTGCGGCCAGCCATGGTCGTGGTGTGCAGCAAATGCTTGAGGAAGTATTAGCTGAAGTACCAGAAGATGAAAATCCTGAAGAACATAACAAAAATACAGGTTTGCGTTTGGCGATTATTGGTCGTCCAAACGTAGGTAAGTCAACTTTAGTCAACCGCTTGCTTGGCGAAGAGCGTGTAGTTGCATTTGACCAGCCCGGTACTACACGTGACTCAATTTATATTCCTTATGAGCGTGATGGTCGTCAATATACGTTGATTGATACTGCGGGCGTGCGTCGTAAAGGTAAAGTTGATGAAATGATTGAGAAGTTCTCAATCGTGAAAACATTACAAGCGATCAAAGATGCTCACGTGATTGTCGTTGTGCTTGATGCGCGTGAAGGGGTCGTTGAGCAAGATCTACATTTAATTGGTTATGCATTAGAAGCTGGTCGTGCCATGGTGATCGCCATTAATAAATGGGACAACATGACTGAATATGATCGTAAGCAATGTAAGCTTGATGTTGATCGCCGTTTTGACTTTATTCCTTGGGCGAAAGTACATTTAATCTCGGCATTACATGGAACTGGTGTGGGTGATTTATACCCAACCATTCATCGTGCTTATGATTCATCACATTTGAAAGTGTCACCAGCAAAATTAACGCAGATTTTGAATGACGCGACTGACGCGCATCAACCACCAATGATTAGTGGTAAGCGTATTAAAATGCGTTATGCGCATATGGGCGGACAAAATCCACCTACAATCGTGATTCATGGTAACAAAGTAGATAAAACACCTGCTGATTACCGTCGTTATTTGGAAAACGTGTTCCGTAAAGTGTACAAGCTGGAAGGTACACCAGTACGTATTGATTTTAAAACCTCAGAAAACCCATTTGAAGGTCGTAAATCTCAAGTTGATGAGCGTGTTGCAGCACGTAAACGTCGTTATATACAGAAATTTAAAAAGGCTGAGAAAAAATTTAAGCGTTAAGCTGATTTTGCCGTTAAAACCCAAACATTGTTTTGGGTTTTTTTATGCTTTTAATGTGACTCATGAGATAAGTTGCTCATGCACTTGCGAATGAAGTCTTAAGTTAGGCGATTAAACGAAATAAGCTTGATTATAATCTTCTAAGTTTTTATACAATCAGGTTTATATTGAACGATGTTTTGTTGAGTGAAGCTGATGGTGATACGTAAAATTGAAATACATATTCAAGCTTTGGCTTCACTTCTTGAGCGAGATAAAGCGGATTTCTCAGATTTTAGATCGTTTAATGATTATCAAAAACAACAGATTAAAGCCTATCGGGATCACCTTCTGGCAAATAAATTAAAGTGTTTAACGACTGATCTACAATTTTCAAAACATGAATACGGTAAGCCATTTTTAAGCTCTCATACCTTGGAATTTAATCATTCACATAGTCAAAAATACTATGCTTTGGCGATGAGCGAGCGTGTGAAAGAGATTGGTGTTGATGTGGAAGAGTTGGATCGGAAAGTTCGTTTTGATGCTTTGGCTCAACATGCCTTTCATCCTGAAGAATACCAAGCATGGTTGCAACAAGATCAAGACCCAGAGTATTGGCTCAGAGTATGGACGACTAAGGAAGCAATTCTAAAAGCATCAGGTTTTGGAATTAGACTGGATTTAAATAGTCTAAATACACAAGTTCATCCATCACATGATGGTGGAATGTGTACTCATCCTTTGATTGGAACATTTGCTTATCAAAATTTTGTTTTAAATCAGAAGATCGTGCTGACTATCGCATGGGGTGCAGAGCAGTCTTGTCGCGGTTTTCAATTTCCGCAGATTCAAATTATTCAACATTGATAAATGAAGAACGTACAACCCCGTGCTCTAATCTTAATCAAAAAAGCCAGCATTATGCTGGCTTTTTTGATTTGAATTTTACGATGATTCAGATTTAAGGAATTTCTTCTTCATCAAATTCAGGTTTAACTTGGACAATAAAATCTTGACGATTTAAACCACGCCATAAAGCAAATGCGGTACCAATATAAATAGATGAGTACGTACCAATAAAGATACCCACACACATTGCAATTGAGAACCAATGTAAACCATCACCTCCCCAGAACATCATGGCAAGAACCACGAGTAATAGCGTCATTGAGGTATGGATCGTACGGCGCAAGGTCTCTGTTAATGCGATATCTACAATTTCACGTGGTGTTGCTCCACGAATTTTACGGAAGTTCTCACGGATACGATCCGATACAACGATGTTATCGTTGAGTGAGAAACCCATTACCGCAAGTATTGCTGCAAGCACGGTTAAATCAAATTGCCATTGGAACAATGCAAACGTTCCGATGATAATTACGATATCGTGAAATAATGAGATTACGGCACCCATTGCAAGTTTAAACTCGAAACGAATGGTGACGTAGATCAGCATTAAGATCAAAGCAAGTGCAAGTGCACCTGCAGAGCGGATATAAAGCTCATTACCTACTTGACCGCCAACAGAGTCAACTTTATGAACTTCTGCTTGGTTATTTGGCAATTGAACTGCTTTAGTGATGGTATCGTTTAGATCTTCAACTTTAAGATCTTCTTGCACTGGCATACGTACAATCAGGTCTTTATTACTTCCTAATGTTTGTACAACAGCGTCTTTAAAGCCTGCTTTATCGAGTGCTTGAGCGACTTGAGCGGGTTGAACAGCGTCTTTGTAGTTGAGTTCAGCAGAGATACCTCCAGTGAAGTCCAAACCGAGATTCAGCCCTTTTGTGACGATAAAGAAAACGCTCGCAAGGGTAATCAAGATCGAGAAGATTGCAGCAGGTTTAGCAATCTTCATGAAAGGAATGATTTTTAGATCATCTGGGCGACCGTATTGTTTTGAGTCTTGTTGAGTCAGATCAGTCATGTGAATCTCCTTAAATACTCAACTTAGTCAAATTACGGCGTTTGCCATAAATGAGCTGGACGACAGCACGGGTCACAGTAATCGCAGTAAACATTGAACATACGATACCGATCATCAAGGTGACCGCAAATCCTTTGATTGGACCTGTACCAATTGCGAACAAGATAAATGCCACGATGAAAGTGGTTAAGTTCGAGTCAAAAATGGTGTTGTAGGCCCGATCATAACCCGCGATAATCGCTTGTTTAGGGGAGGCGCCCCAAAGCATTTCTTCTCGGATACGTTCGCAGATCAGTACGTTGGCATCAACCGCCATACCAATACCAATGACGATCCCCGCGATACCTGGTAAGGTGAGGGAAGCACCAATCCATGACATAAAAGTTAAAATCATGGCAAGGTTGAATACCAAGGCAAAGTTTGCAATTAAGCCAAACAGACGGAAGAAAACAACCATCCAAATTGCAACCAATAAGAAACCGATTTGAGTCGATAACACACCCTTATCAATATTCTCTTGACCAAGACTTGGACCAACAACACGCTCTTCTACAAAGTACATTGGTGCAGCTAAAGCACCTGCTCGAAGCATCAAGGCAAGTTCTGCTGCCTCTTGAGGTGAATCTAAGCCAGTGATACGGAATTGTGAGCCCAATACCGCTTGAATGGTTGCCGCATTGATGACCACAGATTCTGTATATGGTGTGCGTACTTCAGTTTGAGCACCCGTCTTAGGATCAGCAACATAAGAGATCTTTTGTTTATTTTCAATAAACAATACTGCCATACGTTTACCCACGGCATTACGTGTTGCATCTGCCATGAGCTTACCACCAGCGGTATCTAGGGTGATATTTACTTCAGCGCCGCCAGAATCTTGACTAAAACCAGAGCTTGCATTTTGAACACGCTCACCAGTCAAAATACGATTACGTTGTAAAAGAAGTTGACGACCGCTGTCCAGAGATTGATAAGCAAAAACCTCCGTACCCGGTGGAAGTGGTTGACCATTATATTTGCCAGTGTATTGATCAATATATTGATCATTACTGTCAGCAACTAAACGGAATTCTAAGTTCGCGGTACGACCTAATACACGTTTTGCTTCAGCAGTATCTTGAACACCCGGTAGCTCAACCACGATACGGTTACTACCTTGTGTTTGTACCAATGCTTCTGCTACACCAAGTTCGTTAATACGATTACGTAATGTAGTTAAGTTTTGGTTGACTGCATAAGACTGAATTTCTTGACGACGAGTATCTGTATAATTCAGTTTTAGAGTCGCGCCAGATGTCGTTGCAATGGCTTGTTGAGTAAACTCATTACTGTTACGACGTAAAAAATCTGCTGCGGCATCACGATCTGTATTGTCAGCAAATTGGATGGTAATGGTGTTATTACTTAAAGCAAGGTTATTAAATTTAATTTTGTTGTCACGAAATTGACGACGCAAATCAGTCGCAGATGTTTCCATACGCTGACCAATCGCTTTATCCATGTCGACTTCAAGCAAGAAATGTACACCGCCACGTAAGTCCAAACCGAGTTTCATCGGTTTAGCCCCAATCTTTCGCAACCATTCTGGTGTTGTTGGTGCAAGGTTGAGTGCAACCACATAGTCATCACCTAAGTCACGGCGCAACACTTCTTTGGCTTTTAACTGTGCTTCTGAAGAGTCTAAACGTAATAATGCCGCATTATTGGTGAAGCTATTGTCGTGACTGCTAATGTTGGCAGTTTTTAAAATCTGCTCCGCTTTTTGCACAATAGTTTGATCTATTTTTGTGCCTGCTTTAGCGCCTGAAATTTGGACAGCAGGTTCATCTGGATACAAACTAGGAAGTGCATATAACGTACTGATCACAAGTACCACAAGGATCAGTAAATATTTCCATGCAGGGTAACGCATTCGCTTTCTTCTTAAATGAAAAAGTCGTGCTGAGGCACGACTATCTTATGATTAAAGGTTATTTAGTGTGCCTTCAGGTAATACTGAAATGACACTCGCACGTTGAATTTTTACATCGACACCACGGCTGAGTTCAACGACTGCAAAGTCACCATCAAGTTTGGTGATTTTTCCCATCAAACCGCCTGCAAATACGATTTCACTGCCCACACCTAAGCTTTCGATTAAAGAACGATGCTCTTTAGCACGTTTTGCTTGAGGTCTCCAGATCAGGAAATAGAAGATTGCAATAAATACCGCAATCATCAATAAGTTTGCCATCAGGCTAGGGCCTTGTGCAGCCGCTGGAGCAGCGTGAGCAGTAGAAATTAAAAAGCTCATTTCGATTTCCTAAAATTAAAAAGTCAAAAATTAATAATAAAATTCCAATTCGTTTTGCAATGTACCTTGTCTTGCGGTCAGGCGCAAATCTTGATGCAATTCATTCACATTAGTCTTCAGGACATGCGGGAACTTCTAGACCACGACGTGCATAAAAGTCCTGAACATATTCGTCAAATGTGCCGTTATCCAATGCATCACGCATTCCTTGAGTCAGTCTTTGGTAATAACGCAAGTTATGAATGGTACCGAGCATAGATGCCAACATTTCTCCGCATTTCTCTAAATGATATAAATAGGCACGGGTGAAGTTTTTACAAGTGTAACAATCACAATGTGGATCTAAAGGTCCTTTATCATGACGATATTTACTATTACGGATTCTGACCAAACCATCAGTGACAAAATAATGACCATTACGTGCATTACGGGTTGGCATGACACAGTCGAACATATCGACACCACGGCGAACTGCTTCAACGATGTCTTCTGGTTTACCAACACCCATCAAATAACGTGGTTTGTCCTGTGGCATTTTGTTTGGTAAATAATCAAGCACCTTGATCATTTCTTCTTTGGGTTCACCAACTGATAAGCCACCAATTGCATAACCATCAAAGCCAACTTCTAATAAACCTTTAAGTGATTCATCACGAAGGTCTTCATACATACCACCTTGAATAATACCGAATAAGGCATTTTTATTCTTAAGCTCATCATGATGGTGGGTTTTACAGCGTTTAGCCCAACGCAAAGACAGTTGCAGAGATTTTTGCGCTTCTTCATGTGTTGCAGGGTAAGGAGTACATTCATCAAAGATCATCACGATATCTGAATTGAGTACATGTTGGATCTCCATTGAAATTTCTGGAGACAAAAACACCTTTGAACCGTCAATAGGAGAGCGGAAAGTTACACCTTCTTCTTTGATTTTGCGCATTGCGCCTAAGCTAAATACTTGGAAACCACCTGAGTCGGTCAAAATTGGTTTATCCCATTGGATAAACTCGTGTAAACCGCCATGCTCTTTAATCACTTCCAAGCCTGGACGTAAATATAAATGGAAGGTGTTACCTAAAATAATCTGTGCCTGAATTTCTTCAATGTCACGAGGTAACATGCCTTTCACTGTACCGTAAGTACCCACGGGCATAAATACAGGTGTTTCAACCACACCATGCTCTAACGTAAGTCGACCACGACGGGCACGTCCCGACTGACCTAATTTTTCAAATTTCATCACACATCCTGAGCAAGATCGAAGCACTGCTTTGAGCGCAGCGCAAGGCGAAAAAACAGTTCGCTGATCAAAAGCGGCTATTTTCCTTGATTATGGCGTGTAGTTCTACTACTAAATGTAGCGTAAGTTAAAAAATAAAAAAGCCAATCAAGATAAAGCTTAGATTGACTTGTATTCAAGTAAAAATAAATTTTAAAAATTCGGTTTATAGTCAAAATTTTCAGTTGCAAGATTATCCTTAAACGGGCGAATGGCTTTCTTGGATAAGGTGAGGGTATTGATCAGGTTGTTGGGGAACACCTCGATCTGGTTATTAAACAACTCTACGTTACGGTTGAATATCGTGATTGCCGCACCCACATTCTCGTTTTGTTCCTGAATATCATCCATCATCTTGCTATAAAGTGCATCAGCTTTCAGCTCGGGATAGTTTTCCACCACTACATTGAGGCTACGAATCAGTTCCTTACTCATTTTCTCAATCTGTTGTAATTGAGAAATATCGGTATCATTGACATTCAGATTCAGAATTTGTTGGCGTAATTCAGTCACTTTTTCCAAAGTTGATTTTTCAAACTGAGTATATCGATCTAATGTTGCTTCCAATGCTTCTAAAGTCTTTACTTTTTGGCGCTCAAAGTTGGCAACTTCTGACCATGCCCGTTTGGTGGCATTAAAATACCGTACGATGTTGTTGCGAATAGAAACGCCCCATACGATCAGCACCACAAAAATTCCCAAAAAAATCAGTAAACCGGTCATCGTCATTCCCCTTATTGTTATGGCTAAATGATTAGCTAATTAAATTCAGCATGAGCTGTTGAAACTTTTGATATTGCGGCATGGTCATGGTACGTAAATGTCCACGTAATGCTGGAATATCATGGATTTCACTACGTTTACTGGCGGTTTGGAAAAGGTTTTGTTCGCCGAGGTAACACAAAATTTGCTCTTCATGATGATAAATTAAATCACCAGTAAAATGTTGAAAAAAATCATGTAGCTTTAAGGTCAAACTTGGACTAATTTCTTTTGCTAATTGATGTTGATCGACCCCAAAAATATTTAGCTCTTGGTTAATTAAAATATCGCTGCTTTGCCATGAACTTGTATATGGTTCAAAAAAACGAGAACGTTTATTGCTGACCGCTATTCCTGAAGCAGGCATTTGAAAAATAAAAGCGCCCCATAGATCTTTGTGAATTTCTTTGGCAATTTTCTGATTGCTATTTTCTTCCTGAAAAATGGGGAGTTCACTGACATAGTGATATTGAAACAATAAAACTTGATGTTCAGTCGTACCATCATGCCATGTAGTTGAAGCATATTGGGTGATTTCGTTAGATTCAGTGCCACGATTAAATAATGGGAAAAATTGCTTCAATCTACTGATCACCAATAATGGCTGTGCTTGAATGGGTAAATAAGCGGGTAGCTGTTGAAATTGCAGACCATAACGTAAGACGGTCATGCGTTGTTCGAGATATGTAATGACCTGTGTGAGTGGCTCTTTCGGCTCATACAGTAAATACGCTAAAAAGCCAGTCAAAAAGGCAGCGAGGAGGCTAAAGATATACTGAATATGTGGGTGAAAAAAATAGCCAAATACTAATGTGCAGATGCTTACAATGCCTAAAATAAATGGCAATACATTAAAAAAGCATAAGCTATGATCATCACGCCACGGATGTAAAGCATCCAGCAAATCTTGATCACTGTGTGATTTTTGCCCTATATCCCAAAGCCGAGCAATATTGCGGAAAACCTGCGCATTTTTTTTTCGTCTTATATGTAAGGCTTGTTCTACAGTATCGATCGGCATCGTTATATTTAAATCAGGTGTTTAATTGATCCACTAGCATAGCATCACCATAGCTAAAGAAACGATAGCGTTGTTCAACAGCATGTTGGTAAGCCGCTAAAATGTGGTCTCGATTTGATAATGCAGAAACCAGCATCAGCAAAGTTGATTCTGGTAAATGGAAATTCGTAATCAAACGATCTACGATACAGAATTGATAACCTGGATAAATAAAGATTTGCGTATCACCTGTCCAAGCTGCAATTTTACCTTGATTAGCTTGCGCAGCACTCTCTAAGGCACGAGTCGCAGTCGTTCCAACAGCAATGACTTTATTACCACGAGCTTTAGTTTCTAAAATGAGATCAATTGTGGCTTGCGGCACATCACACCATTCACTGTGCATAATATGATTGGTGATATCGGTGGTACGTACAGGCATAAAGGTGCCTGCACCTACGTGTAAGGTCACAAAAGTTTTTTGCACGCCTTTAGCGGCTAATTTTTCTAATAAGCCTTGGTCGAAATGTAGGCTTGCTGTCGGCGCTGCAACACTGGCAATTTTTTCAGGATCGTGGAACACGGTTTGATAGCGTTCGGTATCAATCTCTTCTGCTTCACGATTGAAATAAGGTGGAATCGGGAGCTGACCGTATTGATCCAGCACCGACAAAATCGGTTGTGAAAACTTCACCACAAACAGATTTTCATGGCGGCCTTGTACGGTGACAGGTACGGCATCTTCACCGATATACAGTTCTGCGCCTGCTTTAGGCGAATTGCTTGATTTGATATGGCAATGCGCAGTGTGGGTGTCTAACATGCGCTCAACTAGGACTTCGATTGCACCACCTGTAGCACGTTTGCCTTTTAAGCGTGCTTTCATGACTTTAGTATCATTCAGTACCAGCAAATCACCTTCTTCAAGTAAATCAAGAATATCGGTGAAAACATGATCGTGATACTGACCTTGAGCATCGATATGGAGTAGGCGAGATGCGCTACGGCTATCTAGTGGGTAGCGAGCAATAAGTTCATCAGGAAGATCAAACGAAAAGTCGGAGAGTTGCATACATCTAAAACATTGCAAAAAATTGGATGTAGTATAGTCTTTTTTATGTTTTCTCGCTGAGTTCACGTGTTTATAAGCAGAAAAATATCTGAGTGATTTAAAAGTGAGCAATAAGCGGTAGTTAGTGTTTGACAATAAAATCAAACAGGTTATGATACGCAACACAAAGCATCGCACTCTTCCCGAGGTGGTGAAATTGGTAGACGCGGCGGACTCAAAATCCGCTGTCAGAGATGACGTGTCGGTTCGAGTCCGACCCTCGGGACCAAGATTCAAAGACCCCAAGCTGGTATTAAAAGCTTGGGGTTTTTTAATACTTATAGTTTTTAATTAAAAATTATGTTTCAAGAATAAAGGTTAACAAAGAATTGAATCTTAGACTTCATATTGAAAGCATTTATAATTTTGAATTATTTAAATATTTTACATCATAATTGTTTCTAAAGCGTTTAATGTTGATTCTTGGCTCCTTTTAATATGAAATGTAGCCACACTTATTATTGGAATCTTAGTTGCTTTTATTTCAGGAATATTATTTCTGAGTGTGGATGCATTGATTGAGATATATGATGATTTGAAAGTTCAACAAATTTCCAAAAATTAGATTCCCTACGGAATTAATTTAAGTTTAAATTTCATGAAAGTTCACGTTTTGTTGCGAATTGGTTTAAGAATGAATTGCCTTTTATGTTAAATTTTGTTAATAGTGGGTGATGGTTTTGACATTTTTCTTAGTGATTTGTAAATAACCGTATAACGATAATACACGAGAGGCGGGCATGGCTATTCAACTATTAGAATTACAGCAAGCCGATAAGTTAAGTGCTTGTAAAATTTCGCTTTCTTTGGGTTTGAATTCTGAGCAAAATTTACTTGAACAATTTTTACAGTTCGACCGTAAATTGATGCAAGCCGATACTGCTTTGCTCGCATTCCATCAAGAACCCTACCTTTGGCATTGTTGCGCAGAAAAGTTACACGTAGTTGATATTTCAAAAATTAGTAAAAGTCTAAATACACTATTTGTAAATGGTGATTTGATCGATCAACAACACCCTCAATATCAGAGCTTATTGGCCTTTCTAGCGCCATTTAAACGTAAAATACAAACTGCAATTGCAATACACTTAAGGCATCCAGATCAAACTTCATTAGGATATCTGGTTTTATTTGATGATGTTGCACAAGATTTCAGCGAACTACAAAAACAATTACTTCAAGAGCACTGTATGAGTTTTATGCAGAAACTGGAGTTAAAGGTCAATCATGACCAACTGAAAGAATTATACGAGCAAGAAGCCGCATTAAACTTTAGTAAAACTAAATTCTTTTCGATTATATCTCATGATCTACGAGCACCCTTTCATGGTCTATTAGGTTTCTCTGAAATATTGGCAAAAGAGCGTGACACTTTAGATGAATCTAGCATTCAGAATATCGCGGACTATCTTTACGATACTTCTCAGTCGACCTATAACTTGTTGGAAAGTTTATTAAATTGGTCGATGGCTGAAGGCGGGCGCTTTGTTTACCACCCGATTAATTTTAAGCTACGACAGATTACCAATATTGTTACGGATGTCTTAAAAACACTGGCGATCAAGAAAAATATCCAGTTGATTAATGAGGTGGATGAAAATCTTAAAGTTTATGCTGATATGAATATGATCACTTCCGTGATTCAGAATTTAGTATCCAATGCGCTGAAATTTACTGATATTGATGGTTCTGGCAAAGTCTTCATTCAAGCTCAAACTCAAGGTAACTTTGTTGAAATTTATATTAAAGATACTGGCTTAGGGATGACCCTTGAGCAGATTAAAACGCTATTTCAGCCGAGAATCACGGTCAGTTTTAAAGGTACTGCGGGTGAAAAAGGGGCGGGTCTAGGGTTAACATTGTGCAAACGGTTCGTTGATCTAAATCATGGTGAAATTAGTGTTAGCTCGAATGAGGGTGAGGGCACAATCTTTAAAGTTGTATTGCCTGCTGCAAACGAACAAATAGATTTATCTGTAGAACAGCATAAATCTAAAGCGAAATTAGCCTAAAGAGATTTTAAAGATAAGCGTGTAACTGATATAACTAATCCTAGATGATACGAGATTAGCCGAGCCTTTTTATATGAATGCGGAACAGCTACAGAAAACTTTAGTTGCCAGTCAATATGCTGAACAAGTTTTAAATTTATATCAAACACAATTAGAACAAGATTATTGCAAAGATCAATTTCTCCAATCACTTTCTACTGAAAGTATTCATGAAAAAGTTCAACAAGCTGTTGCTGATGTAACAGATGAGCACGCTTGGATGAAAGCATTACGAGTCTTGCGTGCAAAGTTGATGTTTCGCTGGATTTGGCAAGATGCTAATCAACTTACTAATGTGGTGACGCTGACACGTGAACTTTCTGATTTTGCCGATGCCTGTATCTGTGCCGCTAAGGCATTTGCACGGACTCCCCTGATTTTCAAACATGGCGAACCGATAGGTTATTCAGGTCAGGTTCAGGACTTGATTGTGATTGGCATGGGGAAGCTGGGCGCGCAGGAACTGAATCTTTCCAGTGACATTGACCTGATTTTTGCCTTCGATGAACAAGGCGAAACCAATGGACGTAAATGTATTGATGTACAGCAGTTCTGCATTCTATGGGGGCAGAAGCTGATTTATCTGCTTGATCATATTACTGCAGATGGTTTTGTATTCCGTGTCGATATGCGCTTACGTCCGTGGGGCGATGGTTCAGCCTTGGCGATTAGCCACAGCGGGTTAGAAAAATATTTAAGTCAGCATGGGCGTGAATGGGAACGCTATGCTTGGATTAAAGCACGTGTGATTACAGGTGAGAAAGCTGGCGCAGAACTCATGGAAATGTCGCGTCCATTCGTTTTTCGCCGTTATGTCGATTATTCTGCTTTCGCTGCGATGCGTGAAATGAAAGCGATGATTGAACGTGAAGTCATGCGTCGTAATATTGAAGATGATATTAAATTGGGCGCAGGTGGTATCCGTGAAATTGAATTTATTGTTCAAGTTTTTCAGTTAATTTACGGAGGCTCGAAACGTGAATTACAAGATCGTCAATGTTTGGTAAGTCTACATCATTTGGGAAATGCTGAATTACTTGATCAACGGGCTGTAATTGATCTTGAAGATGCTTATTTATTTTTAAGACGGATTGAGCACGCAATTCAAGCACTCAATGACCAGCAAACCCAATCTCTGCCGACTGAACCTGAATTAAGACAACGCATGTTAGATACGTTAGGATTTAACGATTGGTCTGCTTTCTTAGCGGTTTTGAATCAAAAACGCGACAAAGTTAAAGTTCAGTTTAAAAAACTTATTCAGGAAAAAGAATTTGCTGAGCCCGTAGATGACTTTGTTCAGCTTGAGCAAAAACTGAATACGGTACTGGATGATGGTGCAAAGAATCTAATTCAAAACTTTTGGCATGGACAAGCACTAAAAAAAATTCCCGCGAGTGCTTTAGAGCGCTTAAAGAAATTCTGGCCACACTTGATCGAAGCGATTTTACAGTCAGATCAGCCACAAGTCGCTTTGTTGCGATTAATGCCTTTGGTTGAATCTGTACTTCGCCGTACGGTGTATTTGGTCATGCTCATGGAAAGCCGTGGTGCTTTACAACGATTAGTTAAGATGGCGACGGTTAGTCCATGGATTTGTGAAGAGTTAGCACAATATCCAGTCCTGTTAGATGAATTCCTTTCTATGGATTTTGGTTTACCGCAGCGTAAAGACTTAGAAGATTCACTACGTCAACAATTATTACGTATCGAAATTGATCAAGTTGAAGATCAAATGCGCGTTTTACGTCTATTTAAGAAGAGCAATGTATTAACTGTTGCTGCAAGCGATGTTTTAGCTGAAAGTCCATTAATGAAAGTGTCAGATGCATTGACGGATATTGCTGAAGTTAGCGTCCAAGCGACGCTTAATTTAGCTTATGAAGCGGTTGCTGAGCGACATGGTTATCCTTTAGGCAATAATGGTCAGCGTTGTAGTTTGGATAACAAAGGTTTTGCTGTGATTGGATATGGCAAGCTGGGTGGGATTGAGTTGGGTTATGGTTCTGACCTTGATCTGGTGTTTATTCATGCACTTGAGGAACAAAGTGAAACCGATGGCAAGAAAAGCATTAGTGGTGCCGAGTTCGCCATTCGGGTGGCACAAAAGTTTATGTCTTTAATGACGACGCAAACCTTAGATGGGCGTGTTTATGAAATTGATACCCGTTTACGTCCATCGGGTGAGGCGGGGATGTTAGTCACCAGCTTAAAAGCGTATGAGCAATATCAACAAAAAAGCGCGTGGCTTTGGGAACATCAAGCTTTAGTACGCGCCCGTTCGATTGCGGGTGATGTGAATTTGTGTCAGCTATTTGAGCAGATTCGTTGTCAGATTTTGACTCAAAAACGAGATGAAAATGTCGTGCGTGAAGAAGTATTGAAAATGCGTCAAAAAATGAAAGACCATTTGGGATCGTCTTCTGAACAAAAAAAACATGGCATTTTTCATTTAAAACAGGATGCAGGTGGTATCGTTGACATCGAATTTATGGCACAGTATGCAGTGCTTGCATGGGGCGGGACGAATCCAGATCTTGCCCATTATTCTGATAACGTAAGAATTCTTGAAGATGCTGCTCGAGCAGGCTGCTTATCCAGTGAAGATGCCACAGCACTCATCCATGCTTATCTCCGTGAACGAGCTGAGAGCCACCGTTTAGCGCTTGCAAATCAATCTATGCAAGTCAATGCTGCGGATTGGCACGATACCCGAGAGATCGTTTGCAAGTTATGGCAAAGGTTAATTGATCCAACTGCAATAGCATTGGAAAGTGAATGATTGTGTAAAAATTTGGAGTATGTGCCATGAATTTGGCTGATCGTGATGGTTTTATTTGGCAAGATGGAAAATTAGTTGATTGGCGTGATGCAAAAATTCACGTCTTAACACATACATTACATTACAGTATGGGTGTTTTTGAAGGCGTCCGTGCTTATGAAACCCCAAATGGTACAGCAATCTTCCGTTTGCAAGATCACACTAAACGCTTATTAAATTCAGCAAAAATTTATCAAATGAATGTACCATTTGATCAAGCGACTTTAGAGCAGGCGCAGATTGATGTTGTGCGTGAAAATAAATTGGTTTCAGCTTATTTGCGCCCTCTCATTTGGATTGGCTCTGAGAAACTAGGAATTGCTGCAACAGACAATACCATCCATGCTGCTGTAGCAGCTTGGTCATGGGGTGCATACCTTGGTGAAGAAGCGATGGCACGTGGTATTCGTGTTAAAACATCATCATTTACGCACCACCATCCAAACGTGACGATGTGTAAAGCAAAAGCATGTGGTAACTATACCGTATCGATTTTGGCACACCAAGAAGTTGCACGTTCAGGTTATGACGAAGCAATGTTGCTTGATCCTCAAGGCTTTGTTTGTCAAGGTGCAGGCGAAAACGTATTCTTAATCAAAGATGGTGTTTTGCATACACCTGACTTGGCAGGCGGTGCGTTAGAAGGGATTACCCGTCAAACCGTAATTACCATTGCCAAAGACCTTGGTTATGAAGTGGTTGAGCGTCGTATCACACGTGATGAGTTTTACATCGCTGATGAAGCATTCTTTACCGGTACTGCTGCGGAAGTAACGCCAATTCGTGAATATGATGACCGTGAAATCGGTTGTGGTTCACGTGGCCCGATTACCACTGTTATTCAAAAAACTTTCTTTGATGCAGTACAAGGTCGTAACGATAAATATGCACATTGGTTGACTTATGTAAAATAAGATCAAACCAGATCAATTAAGCGAAGCTCAGGCTTCGCTTTTTTTATTGCTGAGTTGTCAATAGATTGCAACTAAATCATCATCAATCTTTCATTTAATTTGATTACGGTAAACTTTAAGTGCAATTAAAACAATAGAGAAGCAATGAAAATTACTGTTGTAGGTGCAGGTTATGTTGGCTTATCCAATGCTTTATTATTTTCAAAACAACATGATGTGATGGTCTACGATATTGATAAAACACGCGTAAAGAACATTAATCAGCGCGTATCTCCGATGAGTGATACCTGTATTCAAAACTATTTATCTGAGTCTAATATTGAAGCGACTTGTGACCAAGAGCTGGCTTATCAACAGGCTAAACTGATTATTATCGCAACCCCCACCAACTATAATCCTGAAACAAACAATTTCGATACATCGAGTATTGAAAACGTTATTCATAGTATTCAAAAAATAAATCCTAAAGCGTTGATGTTGATCAAATCTACAGTTCCAGTTGGCTATACCAAGGAACTTTCTAAAAAACTTGCTTTAAAGAATCTTATTTTTTCTCCTGAATTTCTAAGAGAGGGGCAAGCTTTACAAGATAATTTATACCCGTCACGGATTATTGTGGGGGAAAAGTCAAAGCGAGCTGAGAAAATTGCCAAGCTTTATTTGAAAGCAACCATAAAAAAAGATGCGGTATTGTTATGTGTTGACTCAACGGAAGCAGAAGCAATTAAGCTGTTTTCAAATACTTATTTGGCGATGCGAGTTGCTTTTTTTAATGAGTTGGATACCTATTGTCTAAAAAACAAATTGAGTGCTTTAGATATAATTAAAGGGGTGGGATTAGATCAACGCATCGGTGATCACTACAATAATCCTTCTTTTGGTTATGGAGGTTATTGCTTGCCTAAAGATACCAAGCAGCTTTTAGCTAATTATGATGATACTCCTCAAGAACTGATTTCAGCGATCATTCGCTCTAACCAGACTCGTAAGCAAGCGATTATTGAAGATATACTGAGTCGAAATGTCACTTGTGTTGGTATTTATCGACTAACCATGAAAGCCGACTCAGATAATTTTAGAGAGTCAGCTGTACATGATGTGCTGAGTGGTTTGGCGGATGCAGGAATCCAAGTCGTGATCTATGAACCCACATTGGGTGTGAAAGCGTACCTTGGTCATCCTTTAATGTCGAGTCTACAAAAATTTAAAGCAATCTCTGATTTGATTATTGTCAATCGTATGGTGCCGATGTTTAGTGACGTGATGGAAAAAATATATACACGAGATTTATTTGGGATAAATTAGCGCTTAAATGATTAAACAAAACTATAAACAATCCTCCTAGTTTGGTGAATTAATAATAATTTTTTTGATAACGCCTATGCTAAGATAGCCCAATATTCAGTGCATATTGTTTTAAAACGCTTGGTACGAAAATCGCAACGCGAAAATAATATCTAAGGCATTAAGGTTATCAGATGGCAGACATTCAACAAGATTCAGCAACTCATGAAGACAATATTATTTTGTGCATGAAATGGGGAACGAAGTACGGTCCAGAATATGTCAATCGTCTGTATAACATGGTCAAACGTCATCTGACTTTACCCTTTAAAATGGTTTGTTTGACGGATCGTACAGAAGGTATTGATCCGAATGTACAATGCTTTCCAATCCCTCCATTAGATCTACCAGCAGGTAGTCCTGAACGCGGTTGGAACAAACTTTCTACTTTCGAGCCAGATTTATATGGTCTAAAAGGCAATGCTTTATTCTTAGATCTTGATGTTGTGATTGTGGATAATATTGACTGCTTTTTTCAGGAGAAAGGTGAGTTTTTAATTATCCACGATTGGAAAAGACCTTGGCGTATAACGGGCAATAGTTCTGTATATCGTTTTAAATTAGGCGGATTTCCTGAAATCTTGCCTTATTTCCGTGAAAACTTTGATGAGATTCGTCAAAAATTTCGTAATGAACAAGCTTATTTATCATGGTTCGTTGATGCACATGGAACTTTGAGTTATTGGAACGAAGATTGGTGTAAAAGTTATAAATATCATTGTTTACAAAAGATTCCATTAGCATATGTGAAGCCGCCAGTAAAACCGAAAGGTGCAAAAATTATTATTTTCCATGGCGAAATTAATCCGCCCGATGCCGTAAATGGTGGTGGTGGTAAATGGTATCGTTATGTATTGCCTTCGGATTGGATTAAGGACGCTTGGCAGTAATTAGATAATCTGTACATTTATTAATATATTAGGTCAAATCGTGAAAATTTCTTTTTATTTAATTAATTTGGATTCAAGTTTAGAACGTTTAAATAAAGCAGATACAGAATTGAGTAAACAAAAAATTAACTATACTCGTATTTCCGCTATTGATGGACGTAAACTTGAACTTTCCTCATATTCAAATTATGATAGTAAAAGATCTCATATTTTTACTGGAAGAGATTTAATAGGTGCTGAAATAGGTTGCTATTTAAGTCATAAAAAAGCAGTTGAAACTTTTTTATTGTCTGGTTCAGATTATGGTGTCATTTTAGAAGATGATTTAAGATTAAATGAGGATTTTAATCAAAAAGTTATAGAAATTATAAAATGGCTGGAAAATAATAAATATACAGATTGGAATGTTATTAACCTAGGTGCAAAAAAGAAAAAACTAACATCTAAAATTGCTGAATTCGGTAACTATGAGCTATTAAATGCTTATTATTTTCCAATATTAGCTATAGGATTAATTTGGTCAAGAAAAGGTGCACAGGATTTTTTAGAAAAGATTAATGATCAGCCTATTTTTATGCCCATTGATGTAGAGTTACAAGCATGGCTAAGTAAAAATGGTAAAGGCTTATCAGTTTACCCTGCATTAGTACTCCAAAATGGTTCGGAGAGTGATATTGATGCTGGAACCTTAATAAATCAGCAAAAGAGTTTACGTGCAGATCGTTTTTTTCCTCGCCAGAAACGGATGTGGATGAATAAATGGAATGCATGTAAAAAACTTTTAGAGAAATGAATTAGGCTATTAAAAATGAAAGTTTTAATGATCAATTTAGATGGTTCCAAAGATCGTTTACAGCAGCAAAATGAACAATTTGATAAATTAAAAGTTGTATTTGAGCGTTTACCTGCAGTTTCAATTGCTGATTTTAGCAAAGGTGATTATCAAAAATTAGCCTTCAATGGTCAAAGACCAATGAAACAATCTGAGTTAGCTTGTTTTTTGAGTCACAAAAAAGCATGGGAGTACATTGTTACATTAAATGAACCTTGTGTTGTTTTAGAGGACGATGCTGTTTTAGTACGAGAATTTAAACAAATTATTAAGGCGGTAACTAATTTAGAAAATATCGATTTTATAAATTTAGAGGTGCATGGACGTAGAAAGTTAATTGCAAAATCGGCTACATTTGATTTAACTGATGATCATTTTCGATTATTTAGTTTATATCAAGATAGAAGTGGAACAGGGGGATATATTCTGTACCCAAGTGGTGCAAAAAAACTTCTAGATTTCATGGAAAAGAGAGCAATTGGTTTAGCTGATGAGTTTATTTATAGTTGTAGATCATTAGAAGCTTATCAAATTGAGCCAGCAGTTTTACTTCAGAGCGATAAATGTGAAATGTATGGGGTCAAGCCGATGGACGATATGCATTCAATTATCGGTCAAGTTAAAAATACAGTTTCTTTTGAATTATCTATAATAGAAAAAATTCAATTTAAATATAGAAGAATAATAGCTCAAATTATTTTGGGCTATTATTACCTTTTATTTATGTGTAAAGGTGCTGTTAAAAGAGAAATTAAGGTTGAACCTAAGAGATTTGATTAACCAAAAATTTTTGCTTTAGTTTTTTGCCACCATGTTATTTTAGGTGGATTAGCTAAGCTATTTTCCCAGCCAATATGGTGACACACACCACTTTTTAAGAAAAGATTATATTGGTTTCTTTTTCGGAACCAACGTGAAATATGTCGTTCTTTTTTAAAGTTCTGAAATCCTTGTGTTGCTTTCCACATAGTAATCGGTGAAATATGGGGGTTAAAAGTGAAACCGTGCCATTGATCATGGAGTTTGGTAAGTTTTGCAGTAGTTATATCACTATTTTGAATAAATTGGATCTTATTAAATTCTTCTTCTGTAAAAGAAAAGTCAGATAACTTTCTTAATACAATAGAGGTTGCTGAAGTGTCATCTTTTAAAATATTTATATATTCTTCAATCTGAATAGGTTGATCAAACAGCCAATCATCTTCACAATGAAAAATGTAGTTCGTCTTAACTTGAGCATACATTAAATCCACGGCTTTGTGATGTCCAACTTGTTCTGAAAGGTTAATCAGTATTCCTGTAGGACATAGTTCTCGAAAAACTTGATTGGTTTCCTCATCACGAAAATCATTGATTGCAATAATATGTTCAAAACTAATCTGGTTGAATAGGCTTTCTAGAGTTTGACGTAATAGTTCTGGGCGTCGGCCAATAGTAAGGCAAAGTGTAATATCTTGTGCTTTCAATGATCATTCTCCAGAACAGTTCATAGCCAATATGATTGTAGATATTTGTGATTGTAGGACGAATTCATTGTATACTCAAATAATATTGAATACACTGCATCTACAATAATGCTGGAGATTTGTTAGGTTATTTTACGATGAAAAATTATGTCATAAGTTTAAAAACAGCCTCAGATCGAAGACAGCATATTGAAAATCAATTTAGTCATCATCAAGTTGAATATCAATTTTTTAACGCATTAACGCCAGATTTAGCGGCAACCATGGCTGATAAATTAAAATTAAATGTAAATGAAAAGTTTTTAGCGAAAACTGAATTAGCATGTTTTATGAGCCACGTTGCGCTTTGGCAAAAAATGCTCGATGAAAATATTAGTTATATGGCAATTTTTGAAGATGATATCTATTTAGGTGATGATGCAAATTTTTATTTGAATAGTCATGACTGGATTGATCCAAATTGGAATGTAATAAAGATTGAAGCATTTAATGAGCGTGTTTTGATTGGGAAACCATATGTCCAGTTGGAAAAAGGAAATCGGTCTGTATCTAAATTAAAAAGCTGTAATTTAGGTACGGCTGGTTATATACTTTCTATAAAAGGTGCAAAAGAATATTTAGAATACATTCAATCTATTGAATTAATACCTTTAGATCAATTGATGTTTAATCAGTATGTTTTAAATAAAAAAAATAATATTTATCAAATGAATCCAGCGCTATGTATTCAGGAAATGATTTTATACCCTGAAAAGAGTAAAACCTCTTTGGTTAGTGATCTATATAATGAACGTCAACAAAGAATGAAAAATAATAAAAAGAAAGGCTGGTCTAAAATAAAATTAGAAATTTATCGGATATATATGCAATTATTTAGTATTATTGCTTATAAAACTATTAAGTTTAAATAATGAGAAATATAATTATGAGTGATATTAATCAAAAAACTGTAGCCGTCTTATACATCGCAACTGGACGATACACTGTTTTTTGGAAATATTTCTATGAATCTGCTGAGAAATATTTATTAAATAACTGTTTAAAGCATTATTTTGTTTTTACAGATAATTCAGAGGATATTTCTGGGAAAAGTAGGGGTAATGTTACTTGTATACAGCAAAATAAATTAGGCTGGCCTTTTGATACATTAATGCGCTTTGATATTTTTTTATCGATTAAGGATCAGCTAGAAGCATTTGATTATGTATTTTTCTTTAATGGGAATTCTGAAATAGTATCTGAAATCACTTCAGATGATCTACTACCATTAAGAGAAGATCAAAAGTTAGTATTTGCTCATCAGCCACATATGTTCCATTTATCTAAACGTAAATTTACATATGATAGAAATCCTGAATCTTCAGCCTATATTCCAAATGGTCAAGGTCAATATTATTTTATGGGTGGGATTAATGGGGGAGACACATCAGCATACTTGGAAATGTGTGAAAAATTAAATCAGAATATAAAATCTGATTTAGAGAAAGACGTTATTGCGCTATGGCATGATGAAAGCCATTTAAATAAATATGCATTAAATCGTGATGATGTAAAAATTTTACCACCTCTTTTTAGTCGTGGTGAGTATGAATACTGGAAAAAAACATCAAAAGTAGTATTCCTAGACAAATCACATTATCGATTTGGTGGACATGCATATTTACGTGGTGAGAGTGAGCATAAAATTAGTCAGGTAGAATGGGAAAATGCAAATACAAAACAATCAAAATTCTACAAAGTTAGATTCAAACAATTTATCAAATCTCTTCTCTTATGAAACTGATTTTGTTCGTTTAATTTATAAGTTGCATACAAAGCCTTGGCGAATTTTGTACTTTGGATTCATCCCAAAAAAATTAAGAAAGAAATATAATCTGATAGCAGACCGATCTAAACAAGCATCAGTGGCTGATGCTTGGGAGAAAATGATTAATCTATATCAAGATAATAAAATTGAACATTTTCAACTGAAACCAAAGAAGACATTTTTAGATCAAAAAATAATTTGGCAGTATTGGGCGCAAGGTGTTAATCATGGTCAGTTACCTGAAATTGTTAATTTATGCTTTAAATCAGTAGATAAATACTGTGCTGATTATAAAATTATCCGATTGGATGATAGTAATATAAATGATTATTTGGATTTGCCTGACTTTGTATATTTAAAGAAAAATAACCCTGAATTTAAACATGCTTTTTTTGCGGATTTAATTCGATTAGCATTACTTGATGTTTATGGGGGTACTTGGTTAGATGCAACTATTATGTTAACGTCTCCAATTAAAGAAAATATTGCTGATTCTGATTTTTTTATGTTTCAAAGATCATCAGAAGCTAAAAACAAACGTTATTGGTCTGAGTATAATTCTGATTACTTTGATTGGGATAGTAATCACCGTATTAATGTTCTAAATAGTTTTATTGTTGGTAAAAAAGGAAATATTGTTATACACACATGTTTAGATCTATTGTTGAATTTTTGGAAAACGCAAAATAATATTCCTCATTACTTTTTCTTCCAAATTTTATTTGATGTTTTAATCAATAAATATTTTTCAGATCAACAATCTATGATTGTAGATGATACTTTACCCCATTTATTACAATCTAAAGCTAATAATTTTTATGATCAGACTGAATTTAATAAAATTCTTAGCCTAATTAATATTCATAAAATGACATATATTGCTAATTCGCCACAGAACTCTTTTTATAATTATTTAAAAGATAATATTTAGTTTGAACTAAGGTGATCTTATGAAGTTTATGTATCGCTATACTAGATTAAGAGTATGGTTTTATAGGAAATTCTTTTCTAATATTCGTAAATTGAAATTTAAGGGTAAAATATTACAAGCTACACAATTTATCGGAACTGGAGAGATTTTTGCTCAGAATGTAGAGTTAGGTGTTTTTCCATCTCCATATTTTACTAATGGAGTGGGGTATTTAGAAGCTAGAAATACTACTGCTAAAATTGAAATTTTAGATAACACCTTTATAAATAATAACTTTGTAATGATTGCTGATCGGACAAGAATTACCATTGGACGTAGATGCTTAATAGGTACTAATTTTTTCGTCACTGACTCAGATTTTCACGGCTTGGCCATTAATAATAGAACGAATGGAAATTATGAATGCTTACCAGTAGAAATTGGAGACGATGTTTTTATTGGATCTGATGTGAAAATACTGAAGGGTGTAAAGATTGGTCAAGGTGCAGTCATTGCAAATGGTGCAATTGTTGTGAAAGATGTGCCACCATTGACAATTTTTGCAGGTATACCTGCAAAATTTGTCAAGAATATTCCTGTAGATTAACTTTGTTTTGAAAAATATCTATTTTGAAGATAAATCAAATAATATTTACAACGAAGCATTAATGATTTGATAGGACTTTCTTTTCTTAGTGGCCTAATTTTTATTATTTTTTGTATGGTATAAACAGCGGACGGATATAATTTATGATCTCGATATTGCATTGCGATTTTTAACATTTCTTCATACATCATATCTTGATTTTTACTCATATTTTCGTCATGTGATCTATAATTTACAAGCGGATAAGGGATGTAGATAATTTCTTTGTCCAAGTTCGATAGACGTAATAATAGATCCCAATCTTCAATTTTTGTTTGAGGATTAAATCCACCTACCTTTTGAAGAGTTGCAGTATCTATCATTTGCGACGAAGCAGGTAAATCATGCTGATTTAAAAATATCTCACTAAAGCAAGTTTTTTTAAAACTTCTGACACGTTGGTCTATAATCTTGTTATGTTTATCTATGATATTTACACCGCCAAAGCAAGCAATAGCTTCAGGATATTCATGCAAAGCCTGAGTTTGTAATTCAATTTTTTCAGGTTGAATCATATCATCAGAAGCTAATGTGCAAAAATATTCTCCATTTGCCCATTTTAATGCTTCATTTAGAGTATTACATAACCCTTTATTCTCTCTATATCTAAATTCAAATCGACTAAATCTATTTGTACAAATTGAAATTAATTCTTGAATTTTTAATACAGAGTTATCTTTAGAACCATCATCTATAATAATTAGTTCAATATTTGAATAAGATTGATTAATAATACTTTGGATACTATCTTGAACATATTGCTCATGGTTATAACAAGGAATAGCAATTGTTACTAAAGGTGGGGTAGTCATTGATGTCATGATAATTTAAATCCATTACAGACATCTACGATGAATTGAGCATCCTTTAAGCTAAGGGTGGGTCCCATAGGCAAACTCAATACTTCAGAATGAATTTTTTCTGAAATTGGAAAGCTTGAGTTGTTCCATTCCTCATAAGCTTGTTGTTTATGTGGGGGAATAGGGTAATGAATCAAAGTTTGTATACCCTGTCCAGTTAGGTGCTTTTGTAAAGCTTCACGATGTTCGGTTCGAATCACAAATAAATGCCAAACATGTTGCTTATCATCTAAAGCATTAATTTGCATTTTAGGAAGTTGAATTAAAGAATTATTAATACTTTCTAAATAAAGTGCTGCAATCTTACGACGGTGTAAAGTCTCTTGATCTAGAAATTTAAGTTTAATATCCAAGATAGCGGCTTGAATTTCATCTAAACGACTATTTACACCTTGTACAAGATTTTTATATTTTTCATGTGAACCATAATTGCGTAATGCTCTAAGCATATTGGCAAGCTCTAGATCATTCGTTGTTATTGCGCCAGCATCACCTAATGCACCAAGGTTTTTACCAGGATAAAAACTAAATCCGGATGCATGTCCCCAATTCCCAGCTTTTCTACCTTTAACTTCTGCACCATGGCTTTGAGCGGAATCCTCTAAAACTAATAAGTCATATTGATCTGCAATTTGCATAATTTCAGGCATTGCTGCAAGCTGACCATATAGGTGAACTGGTAAAATAACTTTTGTCTTATTTGTAATAGCCGCTTCAATTTTTGTAGGATCAAGATTGAAGGTATCTGGATCAGGTTCAATAAGGACCGGTTTAAGCTGATTAGCGCTAATGGCTAGAATACTCGCAATATAAGTATTAGAAGGCACAATAACTTCATCACCTGCTTTTAATTTACCTAACTCTTTCCAAGCTCTTAATGTCAAAATAAGAGCATCTAAACCATTGGCTACGCCGATTGCATATTTGGTTCCGCAAAATTTTGCAAAATTCAGTTCGAATTGTTCGAGTTCTTTCCCACCAATATACCAACCAGAGTCGATTACTCGAGTACAAGCCTCAATCAATTGTTCACGATATTGTTGATTAATGTTTTTTAGATCAAGAAAAGGGATCATTGCTCAATATAACCTTTAATTTTTGCTGGATTACCGACCATAATTGCATTTTCTGGAACATCTTTTGTTACGACTGCACCTGCACCAATCATTGCATTCTTTCCTATTCGAATACCTGGCAAGATAGTTGCGTTTGCGCCAATACTCGCGCCTTGTTCTACAACTGTTTTCGCGAAGCTTTCAGGATACTGTTTTGATCGTGGTTTTTTATCGTTGGTAAAAGTGACGCATGGACCAATAAACACATTATCTTCTAGGGTAATGCCATCCCAGATGTAGACACCTGATTTTATGGTGACATTGTCACCGATTTGGACATCATTCTCGATTAAGGTGTGGGCACAAATATTACATCCAGCACCAATCACTGCATTTTTTAGAATCACACTATATTGCCAAACGCGTGTATTCTGACCGATGTTGGTGCTGTGTACATCGGATAAAGGATGGATAAATGGACGATTTACAACGCTGAGAAATTCATCATAACTACGGATATAATCGCTTTCATCATAATGTTCACTTGCTAATACTAACAATACACAATCTTCTGAAAAGTCATGCATTTCGTGCCAAACAAGAGGTGGAATCCTTAACCCTTTATTGGCTTGGTCCATCCATACTTCTTGTTTTTCACTACCATTATCCATGATCATTCTGCATTTTCCCTTTATACAGAATGCAACCTGATGTAGCTCTTTATGGGCATGAAAACCGCGGGGAATATCCGGTTTTGCATCGAAAATATAGTAGATACGATTTATTTTAAAAGGAATATTTTTGCTGACCTCGGCAACAACAAGGCCGCCACGCTCGTCACCTAAATTTGGTAAGTCAATCCAATCAATCAGTTTCATATTTCACTCACTAATGATACCAAATATTGACCATAATCATTTTTATTCATACTTTGGCCGATTTCTAGAACTTGCTCTTTGTTTAGCCAGCCGTTGTTAAACGCAATTTCTTCTAGGCATGCCACTTTATAGCCTTGACGTTTTTCAATGGTTTCCACAAATTGTGCAGCTTCAAGTAAGCTTTCATGTGTACCTGTATCGAGCCAAGCAAAGCCTCGACCAAGTAATTCAACATTTAAGTCTCCACGCTCTAGGTACATCTGATTCACGGTCGTGATTTCCAATTCACCGCGTTCTGATGGTCTAACTTGTTTTGCGATTTCCACAACATCATTGTCATAGAAATAAAGACCAGTTACAGCAAAATGTGATTTTGGCTGTTTCGGTTTTTCTTCAAGAGAAACGGCACGTTTTTGCTCATCGAACTCAACCACACCAAAACGTTCAGGGTCTTTAACTTGATATCCAAAGACGGTCGCACCCTTTTGACGAGCAACTGCTTGACGTAACATTGGTGTAAAGCCCTGACCATAAAAAATATTATCGCCAAGAACGAGGCACACATTACTTTGACCAATAAATTGTTCACCAATAATGAAGGCTTGGGCGAGGCCATCTGGGCTAGGTTGAACAGCATAACTCAGTTCAATCCCTAGTTGAGAACCGTCACCAAGTAAGCGTTTAAATCCGTCAATATCATCAGGTGTACTAATAATGAGAACTTCACGAATACCTGCCAACATTAATACTGAAAGTGGATAGTACACCATCGGTTTATCGTAAATTGGGAGTAACTGTTTAGAAACGCCTTTGGTAATTGGGTAGAGGCGAGTACCTGAACCGCCAGCAAGAATAATACCTTTCGTCGACATTATAGATTTACCCCTAATCTTTCACGTTGATAGCTGCCATCCTGAACGTGACGACACCATTCTAAATTATTTAAATACCACTCAATTGTTTTACGAATACCTGTTTCAAATGTCTCTAGAGGTTTCCAGCCAAGTTCATTTTCTATTTTTGAGGCATCAATTGCATAACGTAAATCGTGTCCTGGACGGTCTTTTACAAAAGTAATTAAGTTTTCATAAGGTTGAGCATTATTTTGTGGTCTTAATTGATCCAGAATTCTGCAAATGGTTTTCACTACTTCAATATTCTGTTTTTCATTATGCCCACCGATATTGTAAGTTTCTCCAACCGTACCTTGAGTGATAACTTGATATAAGGCTCTTGCATGATCTTCAACGAATAACCAATCACGGATTTGATTACCAGCTCCATAGATAGGGAGTGCTTTACTATCTAAGGCATTCAGAATCACTAAAGGAATTAATTTCTCAGGAAAGTGATATGGACCATAATTATTAGAGCAATTTGTTACAATAGTTGGTAGACCATAGGTCCTTTGCCAAGCCCGAACCAAATGGTCGGAACTCGCTTTACTGGCTGAATAAGGTGAGCTTGGTGCATATGGTGTTGTTTCAGTAAATAAATCCGTAGTCCCGTCCAAATCACCATAAACCTCATCTGTTGAAATATGGTGAAAGCGAAAATTTACTTTTTTAATTTCGTCTAATCGCTGCCAATATTTACGTGCTGCTTCTAATAAGGTGTATGTGCCAACAATATTGGTTTGAATAAATGTACTTGGCCCATCTATAGAACGGTCAACATGTGACTCGGCAGCTAAGTGCATGATTGCATCAGGTTGAAACTGTTCAAAAATCTGTTCTAGTTTTGAAGCATCACAAATATCAACTTGTTGAAATTGATAGCGTGGATTCTGATCAATTTCTTTTAGTGATTCTAGATTACCTGCATATGTAAGTTTGTCTATATTAAGAACTTCATCATTTGTATTTTTAATAATGTGACGTATGACACTTGAACCAATAAACCCAGCCCCACCTGTAACTATAATCCGCATAAAATATTTTCCTTCAATAATTTAAATGGTTAAATTCATAAATTATTTAAAAAGTTAATTTCTAAAATTTATCTTATTTATCGATAAAATAAAAAATAGTCACTCATAAAACATCATATGATCAGCCCCTCTAAACCGCTTATATCCCCACATATATTCAGAAGGAAAGCGGTTGATCATCTGTTCAATTGCTTTATTGAGTGCTGTAGTTGCCACTTCAATATCTTTGTCATAAAGCTGAGGATCATTCAGATCATCGCAATACACATCAAATCCTTCACCATCCTCACGGCGGAAACAGCTTAATCCCACCAGACGACATTGGGTTTTTTGTGCCATTTTACTTGCAAGTGTACTAGTTAAACAGGGAATTCCAAAAAAAGGAACGACAACCCCGCCTGAAGGTTGAGGGACATGATCAGGTAGAATGACGCTAAACCCACCTTGTTTCAAATTCTTAAATAACGCTTTTACACCATTAGCATCAGTTGGAACAAGTGTCGCATTTAACCGTTGACGAGCATGCAAAGCAAAAGCATTAAATCCTGAGTCTTTCATGGGTTTATACATAATGGTGGGAATACCATATTGATGTACCCATGCATTCATCATTTCCCATGTACCCAAATGCGGAGTAATAATCAAAGCACCACGCGGATCACTTAAAGCATTTGTTAATACTTCTAAATTATGTACAGTACGAATTTGCTGAATGCTCCATTCAGGAGGCATTGCCCAGCATTTCCCTGATTCAACATAACTCAAACATTGCTTGGTCACACTTTCTCGAGCAAGCTGTTCTTTTTGCTCTGAAGAAAGTGTTGGGTAGGCTAAACCAATATTAATTCTGGTTTTCCAAAGCATACTTTTATCAGGATTTTGATTGATAAAGTAGGCAGCCACTTTTGCAATACTACGCAAAAATGTTAGAGGGAGAATACGAAGTAAGGTACTGTAAAACGACATCGCAATTAATCTTGCTTATCTGTATTGCCTTTGAGCACCATATAAATTAGTGCTACAAAAATCAATAACGCACCTACAAGACTACTGACGCAAAAATATAAAATACGTTGATTGGTGGTCATATTGAAAAGTTCATTTGCCAAGATGTAACGCATAAAAAACCATTGAGCAAGTGAAAACACAATAATTACAATTGTGTGTCGACGTACATCAGGACGCATTGCCATAAGACTGACCTCTCAATAAAAAAGCAGCTTATTATGCCATTACGCTGCATGATCGCAAAGTAAAACCATGTAATATAAAAAAACCCTGCATTAAGCAGGGTCTTATTCAGCAATCAATTGAAAAAATTACTTTTCTTCAGCTTTTGCTTTTTCGCGTAAACGAATACCAAGATCACGTAATTGATTCGCTTCTACTGGTGCTGGTGCTTGAGTTAATGGACATTCAGCAGTCTTCGTTTTCGGGAATGCAATCACATCACGAATAGAAGAAGCACCTGTCATGAGCATGATCAAGCGGTCAAGACCAAATGCCAAACCACCGTGTGGAGGCGCACCATAACGTAATGCATTCAATAAGAAGCTGAATTTTTCTTCTGCCTCTTCTTCACCAATACCTAAAGCTTCAAAAATCGCTTTCTGCATCTCTAAGGTATAAATACGTAGTGATCCACCGCCGATCTCAGTACCATTGAGTACCATATCGTATGCAACAGACAACGCAGCACCTGGATTGCTCTTCACTTCTTCAACACTTGATTTTGGTAGTGTGAATGGGTGATGCACAGAAGTCCATTTGCCATCATCAGTTTCTTCGAACATCGGGAAGTCAACTACCCAAAGAGGAGCCCACTCACAAGTTGAAAGGTTTAAGTCATGACCGATTTTCACACGAAGTGCGCCCATCGCATCGTTTACAACTTTTGCTTTATCCGCACCAAAGAACACGATGTCGCCATTTTCAGCGCCAACACGTTTTAATAGATCAAGCACGATTGGCTCAATAAATTTAACGATTGGAGATTGAAGACCTTCAATACCTTTTTCAAGTTCGTTGACTTTGATGTAAGCCAAGCCTTTCGCACCATAGATACCAACGAATTTAGTGTATTCGTCGATTGCACTACGTGGAAGTGAACCTGCGCCCGGTACACGTAAAGCAACGATACGACCTTTAGGATCTTTTGCAGGACCAGCGAATACTTTGAATTCAACGTCTTGCATCAAATCTGCAACGTCAATTAATTTCAATGGAATACGCATATCTGGTTTGTCAGATGCATAGTCACGCATTGCGTCTGCATAAGTCATACGTTCGAATTTATCGAATTTTACATTCAATAATTCATTGAACATTTTAACTGTTAAGCCTTCCATTAAATCCATGATGTCATCGTCACTCATGAACGATGTTTCAACGTCGATTTGGGTAAATTCAGGTTGACGATCTGCACGTAGATCTTCGTCACGGAAACATTTCGCGATTTGGTAATAACGATCAATACCACCTACCATCAACAACTGTTTGAACAATTGTGGTGATTGTGGAAGCGCGTAAAAGCTACCATTTGAAACACGACTTGGGACTAAATAGTCACGTGCGCCCTCAGGAGTTGCACGAGTCAAGATCGGTGTTTCAACGTCTAGAAAACCGTGATCTTCGAAATAGTTACGAATTAAGTTAGTAACTTTAGAACGGAAGCGTAAACGATCTAACATTTCTGGACGACGGATGTCCAAGAAACGATATTTCAAACGAATTTCTTCAGAAATATTGGTATTTTCGTCATTTAATGGGAATGGCGGAGTTTCAGAAGCAGCAAGAACTTCGATTTCTTTTGCCAAAACTTCAATTTGACCACTCACCATGTTGGCATTTTCAGTACCTTCATAGCGACGGCGTACACGACCTGTAATTTTTAATACAAATTCTGAGCGTGCTTTATCCGCAGTTGAGAAAGCTTCTGGTGTATCAGGATCAATGACGACTTGAACTAAACCATCACGGTCACGCATATCAAGGAAAATTACACCACCATGGTCACGGCGACGATGAACCCATCCGCATAAAGTCACTGTTTGATCGATTTGGGCTTCAGTTAAAGAGCCACAGTAATGAGTGCGCATCATATTGAATTATTTATCCAAACTATATTGGCTAGAAGGTGAATGCGTAAACAGCGCATCACCAATGAAGGGGAGATTATGCCTTGTTGAACATATTGTCTCAAGTCTTAATCATTTCAACAGAATTTTAAAGCGACGCTTTTTTAAAAAAATGATCTTGTTTGACCTTTTCGATCAAATAATAGTAGCAACAGACATGCTGCTGTAAAAATACAAAGTGCTGTTTGAGTAAATTCGTTAATTGATTTACCAATAAAAAAATATCGTTCGGTGTACCAGAGTTCTGATGAAATATGACGACTATAGTCCCAAATCGACAACAATCCAGCAACTGTTGAAATCATTAAGCTTGTCGTGATAAATGCTTTGATTTTAATCGGTACAGGTTGAGCTAGTTTATGTTTGATGTAATAGCGTTTGCACATCCATAAGATAAAAGGTAAGGCGAGAATAGATGAAGCAATCTGCAAAATAAAATGTAATGGATAATGCAAACCAAAGAGAGAAATATCTTGTGCGAGTAAATCTTTAAAAGCGAAGGTCCGAAAGTCCAGATGGGTTAATCCATCCCAGATTAAATGTGTCGCTGTACCCAAAATAATCGCAAAGCAATTCATAAGAATAAAGCCCACTGCATCATCAAAATTGCTGATCTTTATGGGATCTTTTATACCCAGAAAGCGATAACTGACAGGTCGATAAATGAGATACCACAAGAGACAAAAGAATAATCCAATCGGAAGATTGGGGAATAATATGCCAGACCACTGATGTGTTAATGCAATTGTTTCTTGAGTAAATAAACGATGCAGGTCTGGGGTCATACAGCCGATTGCAAGCGCTGCGACAGGCAAATGACCTTTACTCAATTTTGATAGAGGTGGTGCAAGAACAGCGTGAGAAAGAGTAAATGGCATATTCTTGGAGCGTTATAGACATTGAATAATGGATCAGCAGTGTAGCAAATGTTTTTTTGTGGTTATGTTTTTTATTGCAAAATAAATGAAATGTTATAATATAACAAAATATATTTAAGCTGATCTGAGACACGGCATGTCATTTTCTAAAAATATTTTGACTTTATCTATTTTAGCAATAGCCAGTAGTACCACCTTTGCAGAAGAGGAAACAAAGGTTCAACAACTTGCTACGATTGAAATTAAAGCGCACCCTTTAGAGCGAAATGCAGCCGATTTTGCTGTCGCAGATCATGTGGTTGAGCAAAAAGAGTTAACTGAAAAAAGTGTAACATTAGGTGATGCCTTAGCTGGTGAGATGGGGATACATACCAATCAGTTTGGCGCAGGTTCAAGTCGTCCAGTGATTCGAGGACAAGATGGTGCTCGAGTCAAAGTGTTGCAAAATGCCTCTGAAAATATTGATGTTTCAACGTTATCACCCGACCATGCGGTCACGGTTGATCCATTATTAGCAAAGAAAATAGAAGTTATTCAAGGACCATCTACTTTATTGTACGGTGCTGGTACTGTAGGTGGTTTGGTCAACGTGACCGACAGCAAAATTCCGACACAGATGTCAGAAAATGGTTATGAGGGCAATGTTGGGCTACGCTATAACACTGGTAGTGATGAAAAATTAGCAAGCGCGGGTGTTACTGTTGGTTTAGGTGATCAAGTTGCATTACGTCTTGAAGGTCTCAAACGCGAAGCCAATGATTATATTGCACCTGATTATTTCCATGAAGGCGAAAAAGAACGCCGTGTCGATAATACCTTTGCCAAAGGGCAAACGGTAAATGTCGGTTTGTCATGGATTTATGATCGTGGTTTTACGGGGATTTCCTATAGCAACCGTCAGGATCAATATGGCTTGCCAGGACATAGCCATGAATATGAAAGCTGCCATTTACATGGTTTGAGTTTACATTGTGGTGATCACGACCCAACTGATGGGCATGATCATGACCATGAAGAACATGCGCATGATGCAGGACCTTGGATTGACTTAAAATCAGAGCGTTATGATGTTCGTACTGAGTTGGATAACCCATTTGCAGGCTTTAAAAAATTACGCGCACAAGCGAGTTATACAGATTATCAACATGATGAGATCGAAGAAGAGACCATCGCGACTCGTTTTAAAAATAAAGGTTATGATGGCCGCTTAGAGTTTGTACATAACCCGCTGGGTGCATGGGAAGGGGTCATTGGTACACAATATGGACAACAAAAATTAAAACTTACAGGTGAAGAGGCCTTTTTAGCGCCAAATACCACTAAAAAATGGAGTGTGTTCGCATTAGAACATGCACAACTTAATGATTTTCATGTTGAATTAGCTGCTCGTGCAGAACAGCAAAAAATTAATATTGATGATGCAACGAAAAAAGATTTCGACGGTTCGGCTTTTTCTGTTTCTGGTGCCGCCAATTGGGAGTTTGCACCAAACTACAAACTCTCGTTTGTTACTTCGCATCAAGAACGTTTACCTTTAGCACAAGAGTTATATGCTAATGGTGTGCATTTCGCCACCAATACCTATGAACTAGGGAATGATCAGCTTAAAAAAGAGCAGTCAAATAATGTCGAACTTGGTTTTCATTACGATGATAACAAGTTCGATTACCATGTACATGTCTACCATAACTGGTTTGATGACTACATCTATGCCCAAACTTTAGGTCATTATAAAGATTTCCGTTTGGTTCAGTATGCGCAAGATAAAGCCAAGTTCTACGGTGCTGACGTGGAAGTGAGCTATCAAATTTCACCGATCTATAAACTCGGTGTATTTGGTGACTATGTTCGTGGCAAGATCGATAATGAAAATGCACCACGTGTACCCGCAGGTCGTTTAGGGACTAAAGTAAATGCTGATTTTGGTGATGGTTTCACTGGATCTGCTGAGTATTACCATGTGTTTCAGCAGGACAAGATTGCGGCGTATGAAACCGATACACAAAGTTATAACATGTTAAATTTGGGTGTGGCGTATTCAGGTAATTATGGCAATGTCGGTGATTATCGTGTATTCCTAAATGCTAATAATTTGTTGGATGATCAGGTTTATCAACATGCATCATTCTTATCAACCATTCCACAAGTTGGACGTAATTTTAGCGTTGGTGTGAACTTTAGTTTCTAATTTGTCACTCAAATCTTATTGAAAAATCAAAGTATAAGCTCTAGCCTTAGTCCATTAGGCTAGGGCTTTTTCTGTTTATATGCGCATCTTCCAAAGAATTCATCAAAAATTAAACTGGTCAGGTCGACGTTACATGGCAGTCATATTGAGTATTTTTGCGATTGGGTATATTGCTTCGGCAATTTATCACACTGTAAAACCACTCCCAAAAGGACTGGATTTTACGGGACAACTTCGTCATGCCAATGTGAAATTTTTAGCGGATCAAACTTATATTGATATACAAGGTCAGCAACAAGTTGATCAGCATATTTTCAAAGAAGTATTCCAACTGATTGATCAAGCACAAACCACGATCGTGCTAGATATGTTTCTATTTAATCAGGAAGTTGGTGAATCAAAGGTAAAGCAATTTCCATTGATGCAACAACTCACTGATGCGTTAATTCTGAAACGTAAACTTTACCCCGCAATTCAAATCGTTGTGATTACAGATCCAATTAACTCGGTTTATGGTGGAATAACGCCTCAACACTATCGTCAGCTTCGTCAAGCAGGCGTAGATGTGATAGAAACAGATTTAAAACCTTTGCGTGCTTCAAATCCATTGTGGTCGGGTTTTTGGTATATCTGTTGTCAAAATTTAGGCAATAATCCTGAAGGTGGTTGGCTAAGTAATCCTTTTGGGAAGGATAAAGTAACCTTACGTAGTTATTTAGAATTGTTAAATTTTAAAGCCAATCATCGCAAAACCTTAGTGGTCGATACGGCTCAAGGTTGGAAGAGTTTAGTGACCTCAGCGAATCCTCATGATGGAAGTTCACATCACAGCAATGTGGCGTTGGTGGTGGAGGGGCCAACGGCCATTGATGTGCTTAAAACTGAACAGGCGGTTGCACAAATGTCGCATGGCTCCAGTCCTTTTGTGATTATGGGTGGGCTGGTGGAAGATAAGCGCTTGCCACAGGTGCAGCTACTGACTGAAAAAGCGATTTATGATGCTGTGTTGAAGATGATTCAATCTGCAAAAAGTGAAGAGCATTTGGACATAGCTATGTTCTATCTGTCTGAGCGAAATATTATTGAGGCATTAAAACAGGCTAAACAGCGTGGTGTAAATATCCGTATCATGCTTGATCCAAATAAAGATGCATTTGGTCGTCAAAAGAATGGTATTCCAAATCGCCAAGTGGCTTCAGAACTCAATGCGGTAGGCATTCCAATTCGTTGGTGTGATACCCATGGTGAACAATGCCATAGTAAAATGCTACTCAAATATAACGCTCAGCAAGCTGAGATTATTTTAGGTTCAGCGAACTTCACCGCACGTAACCTGAAGAATTATAACCTTGAGACAGACATGCGCGTTTTAGGTTCAGCACAAGCACAGGTCTTTAAAGATGCAGGACAGTATTTTGATGCTGCTTGGAGTAATACGAATGGTCGTCAGATCACGGTTGATTATGCAAAATATGCTGATGAGTCAAAAGTGAAATACTGGCTCTATCGTTTTATGGAGTGGTCGGGCTTATCGACTTTCTAAAAGAAAGAGGCTTTAAGCCTCTTTTTTTATTGCGGATTGGGTGGAATCAATTGATCTAAGTCCTTATCAGCCAATTGATCTAATTCACTTAAATCCATTTTGATTTTCCACTGGCTTTCATCCTCCACAGGCGTTGGAAGTCGTGCTTCCAGCCAGTCACACACTACATCAGGACTAAACTCAGCATGATTACATTGAATCACCCAAGCTAAAAAGTCTTTCGCTTCACCATTCATATAAGGAGGAGGAGAGACAGGGAAGAATTGAGTGGGTAAGCGCTCATTGGTCGATAAGTAGTTCAGAACATGCCCAAGTTCCTGAACGGTCTGCCATGCCAGAGGATGCTCAACATCAATATTAAATTTAAACCACCATGCATGTTGACCATCTGTACCATGCGCCACGATTCTGGATTCCTGCACACTTGGAACCTTACAGAAAAATTGATAGAGACGATCAAAATTCATTTCAGACACTGACATTGCCTCAAAATTGAAAAATGGATTCTAGCATATTCTTAATCTGAGCAAGAAAATCCCTCCTTATTTCATCCTTGATTTGCCCTGAATGGTATCGAATGGTAACAGTCATTGCTGGTTTTTTACTCTAAAATAGAAATTAGGATTTGATGATGGGAGAGGGCAATGTTGCGATCTAAATACGATGTTTATGCTTTTATCAGTGTGTTGAGCTGTCTTCCCGTAATGGTCTACGCCGATAATGCCTGGAGCGGCTATAGTGGGGTGGAGCGCCGTTCCTCGCATCAGGCTTCGCCATCTTATCAGCAGCCTGCACAGGACCCATTTGCCTTTTCAAATCAGCGTTACACACCGAAGGCACCACCCAAAGGCTATTATTATCAGCCCTATCAAAATAATAACCACCCTTACCCCAACCATCGACCAAGCGTTCGGATTGAATATTATCCAGAAACACAATATGAGCACAGCTATCGACGTGAATCATTTGTTGTTGGAAATGAATTACCCGGCGAGTTTCGTAGTGAACGCTATGTGATTCGAGATTGGGATTCATATTCATTGCGTGAACCACCAAGAGGTAGGCACTGGGTGATGGTCGATGGTCGTTATCTTTTGGTGACTGATGATAATTTTACGATTGAAATTATTCGCTGATTTTAAATGTTTTTTTGAATTTTATTCAAAATTGAAATCTCCATAATTTCTTAGTTTTCATTACAAAGCTTTGCAATGTCGCTAGATTTGTTCATGGTTTCTCCTTGAGTTTCTCTTAATCTGGATTCAGGTCAAACAGAGGATCAAACAATGAAAAAGACAGCAATATTACTTGTATCAACCTTAATGCTTGGTGTTTCTGCATCTGCGATGGCAGATTCCAATCGTTGGAACAATCATCACGATCATAAAGATCATTACGATCATCGCTATGACCGCCATGATCATCGTGAAGCCCGCTGGTCAAATGGTGATCGTGGTAACCACTATGGTCAACGCATAAATCTTAAACGTGGTGAACGTTTACCTTCAGAGTTCCGTAGCAACCGATATATGATTTCCAACTATCGTATGCACCGTTTATATGAACCACCACGTGGTTATCACTGGATGCAGGTACAGGGCAAATATGTATTGGTTGATTCGAAATATCGTGTGTTCCGAGTTGCATAAAATACCTAAGAAAAAGCAGGCGAAATGCCTGCTTTTTTTATTTATGCAAGTTCGTCATCTTGTGGTCGTGGTGTCTTATTTGCAGGAAGTTGTTGTTCATGATCTTTACCACGAATCACCGATGGATAGTTCCACGAAGCAAAACGCACCACTAAAATGGCTAGGGCGAGGATTAAAATAGAACCCGTAATAATCACCTGATCCATTGAGGCTTTATGATTATGTTGAATATCTGCAATCAAGAGGCGAGTAAGTGCAGTGATTGCCACATAAATCAAAAAGCGCACGGGCATGTGATTGGTCTTGAAATAAATCCCAACCATCGCGCCCAGTTCAAGATAGATAAATAACAGCAGAATATCGTCAATGCTTGCGTATTGCTTAACGGTCAAAATTTCAATCACCGTGTGCACGGCTGACCATGCGATCATACAGCCGATAATAAACAGCGCCAGATAATGAAATGCTTCAACTGCATAGTGACCTAAACGGTCGAATAGACGTTGCAGGTCTTCAAGTTTCTCTTTTGAACTAGACATGGAAATTTAATGTACTCAACATGATCATGAAAATGGATGCAATTTTTATGCTGATTTTATTATAGCCATAAAAAAACTGCCTAAACTAAATGATTTAGGCAGTTTTTAAAACCGAACTAGAATTAAGCTTGGTTTGTGAAGTAATCTTCGCTGAAGTTCATGATTAAGTCAGAACCTGCTTTGATCTTCGCAAGGCGAGAATCAAGTTCTGGCAAAATACGGTCAACAAAGTACTGTGCCAAAGCAAGTTTGTTTTGGTAGAAATCACCAGACTTATCTTTTGCAGCAGCAGCAATCTTAGCAAACATATAAGCAAAGCTAAGTAGACCAACTGCGCTTAAGTAATCTACTGCAGCAGCATTCGGGAAGTCTACATTTTCAGCAGCTTGCTCAATGATGAATTGAGTGATTGCTTCAATTTCAGTTGCAGCATCTAAAGTTGCATCTTTAATGAAGTTTAAGTCAGTGTCTAATGAATTGGCAAAATCACGGATCTCAGCAATATATTCAGCAATAAACGCACCGCCACACTTAATGGTTTTACGACCAATTAAGTCTTGAGATTGAACGCCGTTGGTGCCTTCGTAAATTTGAGAAATACGAAGATCACGGATACATTGTTCCATACCCCATTCACGGATAAAACCATGACCGCCAAATACCATTTGTGCATCTAAAGTGGCTTGGAATGCAGTATCTGTGAGGTAAGCTTTTGCAATTGGTGTTAACAGCGCAACACGGTCATTGGCTTTCTTCACTGCTTCTGCATCAGTAGAGAATTTAGTGATATCAAGCTGTTGACCTACATATACTGCAAATGCACGAGATGCTTCATTATTTGCACGTACATTCAATAACATACGACGAACATCACCGTGAACTAAGATGCTATCCGCAGGTTTACTTGGAGATTTAACACCAGAAGCACTACGACCTTGTAAACGATCAGTCGCATATTGAGCTGCATTTTGGTAAGCAAATTCAGAAGCACCAAGACCTTGGATACCCATTGATAAACGTTCATAGTTCATCATCACGAACATTGCTGCAAGACCTTCGTTTTCTTTACCAACGAGATAACCTTTTGCAGCATCAAAATTCATCACGCAAGTTGCAGATGCCTTGATCCCCATTTTATGTTCGATTGAGCCAGGAGCAACAGGGTTACGCTCACCTAAAGAACCATCTGCATTTACAATGTATTTCGGTACGATGAATAAAGAAATACCACGTGAACCCGCAGGTGCATCAGGTGTTTTTGCAAGAACTAAGTGAATGATGTTTTCAGCGAGGTCGTGATCACCACCTGTGATGAAGATCTTAGTACCTGTAATGTTATACGTACCATCTTCGTTGCGTTCAGCTTTGGTTTTAATAATTCCTAAATCTGTACCTGCATGCGGTTCAGTTAAGCACATCGTACCAGACCATTCGCCAGAGTAGATTTTAGGTAAATAAGTTTCTTTTTGCTCTTGAGATGCATAGCTGTTTAATGCCATACCTGCACCCACAGAAAGAAGCGGGTAGAGCAAGAATGATGGATTGGTTGCGAATAACATCTCATCAGCAAGAACAGTCAGCATTTTTGGCATTGCCTGACCGCCCCATTCCTCATCAGCGCCTAAGCCGATCCAACCACCTTCAGCGTATTGACGGAATGCTTCTTTAAAGCCGGCTGGTGTGAATACTTCACCGTTAACCCAACGTGCACCTTCTTCATCACCAGTACGGTTAAGTGGGTGAGTTACGTTTTGAGCAAATTTAGCCATTTCTTCTAAAATTGCTTCAGCAGTTGCAGCATCTACATGAGCAAGATTCTCATTAGACTGCCAAAATTGTTCTGCTTTAAATACATCATTTAAGATGAATTTCATGTCTGCTAAAGGTGCATTGTAAATTGGCATAATCGTTCCTTTTTACGCACAGGTTATGTGCAAAGTGATTAAATAAAACGAACAAACAAATTGAATAGTTTAAATTTAGCATTGATTAAACAAAAAAAGGACGGTCAAAACTGACCAGTCCTTTTTTTGTGATGAACGTTGCATCTCACTCTAATCTATGATTAGAACGCAAAGTGTTCCGCATCAAGTTCAAACAATGGCGCAACACCAGTTGAAAGTACATCTACATGCGAGCGAACACGTGGCAAGATCTTCTTGAAGTAGAAGCGAGCAGTCGCTACTTTCGCATTGTAGAAGTCAACATCAGTTGAGCCTTCAGCCAGTTTCTCCTGAGCAACAAGTGCCATACGTGCCCATAGGTAAGCAAGTGTGACATAACCAGAGAAGTACATGTAGTCAACCGCAGCTGCGCCAACTTCATCAGGGTTTTGCATTGCACGCATACCGATTTGCATCGTAATATCGCCCCATTCTTTGTTTGCAGCAGCCAATGGCGCAATGAATTCTTGCATTGCAGCATTGTCTTTGTTTGCTTCAACAAATTTATGGATGATCTTGGTGAAGTCTTTCAACATTGCACCTTGAGTTTGCAATACTTTACGACCTAAAAGATCAAGTGCTTGAATTTCAGTTGTTCCTTCGTATAAGCAAGCAATACGTGTATCACGTACGATTTGCTCCATACCGTGCTCAGAAATAAATCCGTGACCACCAAATACTTGCACACCGTGGTTTGCAGATTCATAACCAGTTTCAGTTAAGAATGCTTTAGCAATTGGAGTTAACAAAGATAAGATGTTGTCAGCAAACTTACGCTCTTCTTCAGTTTCGCCTTTTTCAACGATATCTGCATACTGAGCCAATAAGTAAACAAGTGCACGACCACCTTCAGCAAATGCTTTTTGAGTTAAAAGCATATTACGAACAGCAGGGTGAACAATAATTGGATCTGCTTCTTTTTCAGGTGCTTTAGGACCTGAAAGTGCACGCATTGCTAAACGATCTTTCGCATATGCTAAAGCACCTTGGAAAGAACCTTCAGATGCAGCAAGACCTTGAACGGCTGTACCAATACGTGCAGTGTTCATGAATGTGAACATGCAGTTCAGGCCGCGGTTTTCTGGTCCGATCAAGTAACCTTTTGCTTTATCAAAGTTGATCACACAAGTTGCGTTACCATGGATACCCATTTTGTGTTCGATTGAACCGCAGCGAACAGTATTGCGCTCGCCGATAGAGCCATCTGCATTTACATTAAATTTCGGTACGATGAACAGCGAAATACCTTTAGTGCCTTTAGGTGCGCCAGGTAAACGAGCAAGTACGATATGGATGATGTTTTCAGCCATGTCATGTTCACCAGCAGAGATAAAGATTTTCTCGCCAGAAATTGCATAGCTACCATCATCATTTGGTTCAGCTTTGGTTCGGGTAATACCTAAGTCTGAACCTGCATGAGATTCAGTTAAGCACATTGTACCTGTCCAAACACCTGATACAAGCTTTGGCATATACGTCGCTTTTTGTTCATCAGAACCATGGTGTTCAATTGTACGAACAGCACCATGAGAAAGACCTGGGTACATACCCCAAGACCAGTTTGCTGTACCAACCATCTCAGAAATTGTGATTCCTAGAGAGTTTGGTAATGCTTGACCGCCAAATTCTTCATCAGCAGAAAGAGATGGGAAACCAAGTTCGATATATTTTTGATACGCTTCTTTAAAGCCTGTAGGTGTTGTAACAACACCATCATTCCAAGTACAACCTTCACGATCGCCTGATTGGTTGATAGGAGAAAGTTCATTCTCACAGAAATCAGCTGCTGCTTCTAAATATTGATCAACCAATTCGCGGCTTACGGTGCCTTGAAATGCAGGAAGTTTTGCGTAATGTGCTTCAGCATTTAATAATTCGTGCAATACGAACTGCATATCACGTAAGGGTGCTTTGTATTGTGGCATAGCATTTTCCTCAATACTGGTTAAACCAGAGTTATAATCTTAGTCAATGATAAATGTGCCTAATGGCAGCATTTTGTACCGCTAATCGTGCAGCAAGTCATCGTTCGGTACAAGCTTTAACAGGGCATTTCTTAGTGACTGTAAAGTCAAAGATAATGCTTAAATTATTTTAAAGCGTATTGATTGTAGGCAGTTTGCGTTGAATTCGCTCGTAATAATATGCAAAAAATCGTAAGCAGCTGTGTAATTAAAAATAATTGGCTCTGCAAATAAATTAAAAGGCGCTTGAGACGCCTTGATAACGAAATAATATTATGTTCTTAGATAGGTTTAACGTTTGAATTGCGATTTCTCAGGCGTAAAGCGAACGTCACAAGTACCTTCAATTACACGATTATTCCACTGAACATTCACACGCTCACCGATGCGTTTACCCTGACAGGCTTTCTCGATCTGTACTCTCTGTAGTCGATGTTCTTCACGCATTTGTTCTCGTCGTTCTTCACGTTGTTCGCGTTTAGCTTGCCATTCTGCACGTTGTTCAGGAGTTAGCGGTTGACGTTGCATTTCGTGGCGATGGCGGTCATGATTCATTGCTTGTTCTGAAGGTGTTACTTGGCAGGCAGCCAAACCTAAAACAGAACCGAGAAGAGTTGTCATTAATACGATTTTTGTCTTGTTCATTATTTTATCCTGCTTAGTCAGTTAAGATTCGATTGTTAAAGATTAGATAATAAAGATGAAGAAAGAATGGAGAGTTTTTTTGAACCATGTTGGTTACAATCCATAAATAGAACACTATTGAGATTTCGCTTTTGAATGTTCGTCGCATGCCTTTAGCCATACGTTTATTTTTAACGCTATTACTGACTACCTTAGTGATTGCAACAATCAGTTTAGGGGTATTGCATTGGACCATGCAAAAGAACTTCGCACGTTATGTTGCTGATGTGGAAATGCAAAAACTAGATCGTTTGATTGCGAATCTAGGTAATGTTTATACGGTTTATCATGACTGGGGGAATGCCATTCAGGCGCAGATTTTACAAATTGAAGGGAACGCAGCACCTGATGATTATGATCGCTTGTCTCAGTGGTGGTTGCGCCGTCAGTATGATATTGCCTTACAACAACGTTATTTTAATGACCATACCTTATTAACGCTTTCCCCCACTTTAGCTCAAAACAACACCGAAATAAAAAATCGTCAGATTTTTAATGATGAAGAATTAAAGATTCTTAAACAAAATTTACCCTCAGAATATCAACCCTTTGAAGGCTTACGTTTTCCGTTGAGTCCGAGCCAATTTCGGTTAAAGAAAGTTGATAAGCAAGAGACCAAATCTAGTTCATCATCTGAACATGTTAAAAAGCGTTTTGTATCAATTCCAGATCGTTTAGGTTTAAGTTCAAGACTGTCTTTATATGATGAAAAACACCAATTTATTGTGGGCGAACCTGCAACTGACCAAATAGCCTACCGTCCAATTCTGGTCGATCAAAAAGTTGTGGGTTATCTCGGCTTAAAACCCGTATTGGATCAGGATGATGCATCCAGTATCAATTTCTTTAGTAATCAAAAGCGTTATTTACTCTTAGTTTATGCCTTAACCGTGCTTTCTAGTCTGGTGGCGGCATTATTGATGGCAACTTATTTTAAAAAGCCAATTCAACGTTTGCTCAATGCGACGTTGGAATTAACGCGTGGAAATTACCAACATCAGGTTGTGATTAAGCGAAATGATGAATTGGGAGATTTATCGAATCAACTGAATCATTTGGCTGATATTTTGCATCAGCATGAAGAGTCTCGCCGTCAATGGGTCGCAGATACTTCTCACGAATTAAAAACGCCTTTGGCTGTGTTACAAGCACAGATTGAAGCAATGCAGGATGGAATTCGTAAAGCAACACCCGAGCATCTTGATGCAATGATGCGTCAAGTGAGTAGTTTAAAGAAGCTAACACAAGATTTGGCTGATTTAGCACAGGCAGATGCGCAGCAGTTGAAATGCTATTTTGCTGGAGTCAATCCATGGGATGCCGTACTGCAAGAAGTTGAGAATTTTAAACCTACATTTGAACAAAAGCAGTTTGATGTTTCACTCTCAGGCGAAGGAATAAGCCTATCTTTAGATCGAGATCGTTTTAAACAGATCATTGTTAACTTGCTTGGAAATTGTGTACGTTACACAGAACAAGGTGGAAAAATACAGATTCATACTCAACAAAATGAGCATGAATGGATATTGTATGTGGATGATAGCCCATTTGGGGTAAGTGATGAGCAGTTGGCGCGTTTAGGTGAGCGTTTCTATCGTGTGGATGATTCACGCACACGTAGCACTGGCGGAACGGGTTTAGGTTTGGCTTTGTCTTGTAAACTTGCGCAGGCTTTAGGTGGTTCACTTACTTTTAATCATTCACCTTTAGGTGGATTGCGTTGTGTACTGACTTTCCCAAAATTAATTAAATAACTTTTTTGATCCTCTTTGCTTGAGGACGATGGATAGGATGAAAACCATGAAGCATATTATGTTGGTTGAAGATGAAGTTGAACTAGCGCAGTTGGTTCGTGATTATTTAGAGGCGGCTGGTTTTGAAGTCAGTATGTTTCATGATGGTCAGGATGCTTATACCCAGTTTCAACAACGTAAACCTAGTCTCATGATTTTAGACTTGATGGTTCCTCGTATGGATGGTTTAACCATTTGCCGTAAAGTACGTGAACAATCTGATTTACCGATTATTATGGTAACTGCGCGTACTGAAGAAATTGATCGTGTTTTAGGCTTAAATATGGGTGCAGATGACTATATTTGTAAACCATTTAGTCCGAAAGAGTTGGTTGCACGTGTACAAGCCGTTTTACGTCGTTTAGAGCGTAAGGCAGAACCTGATCAAAATGATTTATTTCGTATCGATAAAGCACAGCAACGGATTTGGTATCAACAAAAAGCCCTAACTTTAACGCCAACTGAATTCCGCTTATTAGAATTATTCTTGGAGCATCTCGGTCAAGTCTATTCACGTGCGCAATTATTAGATCATATTAATCCAGATAGCTTTGATGTGGCAGATCGTGTAATTGACAGTCATATTAAAAATCTTCGTCGTAAAATTACTGAAGCTGCTGAAACGGGTAATCGTCATGAATGGATTCAAGCGGTTTATGGCGTAGGTTATCGTTTTGAATATCCTGATGAGTAAAATATAAAAGCCCTTTTGTAAATAAAGGGCTTTTTATTAAATAATAAATTGTCATTATAATTATAAGTAGCTATTATTTGTTCAAAGTCAATATATGACTTTTATTAAGTCCTAAATTTAAAAATTTAGATAATAATTTTATTATAAAAGGGGTGTCAAATGTTTAAAAAAACATTGTTAGTTTTAGCTTGTTCAGCCATTTTAACTGCTTGTGGTGGAGGCGGTGATTCATCATCAAATAATGGTCCTAATAATCCTGAAAATCCAGCTATTCCAGCATCAGATCTGGATAAGGCAAAGCAATTGGTAGATACAACAAATACTATTATTAGTTATTTTGATAGTTTTGATGGATTGCAATCACAATATCAGCCAACGTTTGATGCAATTAGTGATGCTGGTAAGGATACTGGTAATGCGAGTGGTTTAATTTTGACTTTAGCCTCTTTGGCACAACAAGATGCGCAGAATTCAACTCGTGAATATAATGCGGCTCAATTAGAAGCATTATTGAAAGAAGATTCAACGTATGGGGAATATTACTATCCTGATTATCAGTTGAGTAATAATACCCTTAAAGTCAGTGTGACACCGAATTCAGTGACTGTAACAGGTGGTGTTACAGCTAAGTATTGGACAGATTATGTTTGGGACTATAAAGCTCAGACAGGTCATGATGTTTTTGGTGATGAAGCCAACGTGACTGTAACCAATTTGAAATTAGAAGCACCATTCTCAGCATCTCAATCAACTTACGATTTTAAATTGGTTGCTGGTGGGAAAATTGCCACTAAGAATGTTGTGAGTAAAAAAGAAGCAATTTTAGCAGTAAATAGTGATAGTACGGCTCAAGTCGTTTATAACAATCCAGCAAAACTGGGTGATCGTTCTAGTGATCAAGTTCCTAAGACTGCGCAATTTAAGTTTGCGAATGTTGTATTGACTGCTGTAGGTACAGGCGCAGAGTTGAGTTTAACTGAGTTTTCAAGTAAGGCGACGCAAGTTCAATTTAAAGATGGTTTAAGCACATCCACAGAAATTATTCCTACTGAGCTAAACTTAAAAGGTAAGGCTATTGCTGGAACGGAAAACCTGAACTTAGAGGCAAGCATTAAATTAAATAATGATTTATCCAAAGTAATTGATATTACAGGTGGTAATGAATCTGCTGCAGCATTTATTAATGCAGATCTTAATGTGAAACTCAGTGGTAATGTCAAAGGTGGTGGCACAAGTATTAAGCCATTTAGTGTTGATTTAACTGCTAAACGTAATGAGTATCAGAAAGGTACAGCAACGATTAAGATTACTGTAGATAAAGATGTGCTTACGGCTGACTTTAAAACTGATAATTTGATTACAACAGATGTACCTGTCGTTTGGGCAAAATTGTCTCATCCTAATGGTGCATATGTTGAAATTGCTGATCTTGATAATTTTTCATCAGCGCAGATTAAAGTGGGTAATACCGCATATGGCACAGTGAGTAAAGTGTCAGATAACGTATATTCTGCAAAATTCACAGATAATACTGTTAAAGCGATTGCACCATAATCATGAAAAGGAGAGGGGGAGTAATATCCCCTTTTTTTATGCTCAAAAAAAGTCTAGCTGTATTCGGGATATTGATTCCTTTCTATTCCCATGCTCAAGAAAAAATCTATTATCAAGTGCAGGCGAATGTATATAGTGAACCTGTGTCGATTCACGCATTTACAGATGATTGGGATGATACACATTTTAAATCGGGAAAAAATGCATTTGCCCATGGCCTAATGCAGTTGGGTGTTAAACAGGGACAATGGGATTTTAGCTGGATTTGGCGTTACGATTATGTACTGCGATTTAGTCCAGACACTGCGAAATTATATTATCAAGTTAAAAATGATCAACTGATTGACGCCAATACCCAATATAATTTGCAACTTGAGGCACAGCATATTGATACGGTTGGGTCACGTTTTGCCTACAACTGGCAACTTTCACCTAACTGGAACCTGATCACAGGTGCAACCGTACTGATTGGCCGACATTATGTTGATGGACAAGTAAATGCTTTGTCTCAAACCACAAATCAACAACAATTGATGGAGCGTGTGAAGTGGCTCAATGGTCAAATTGACTATAGTTATGACCAGCCTGCATTAAAAGAAGACAAAATGGGCTGGAATGAGCGTGCAAATCAGGGTTATGGTTTTGCATTTGATACTTCATTACAAGGGACAATTGCGAATCACTGGAAAGTAAATATCAATATTCAGGATGCTTTAGCCTATTTATATTGGCAGGATGCACCCTACACCCAATATCAGATTGCTTATGATCAGGATCAGCGTCCCCGATTTGATATTCAGGGACAATTTAATAAGTATCACCAATATACGCAGAAGCTGCCTTTTAAAATTTATACTGATCTAAATTATCAGTCAGATCAGAATTGGCGTTTAGGTATGAGTTCAATCAGCAATCAATATAGTAGTCTTTGGCAATTAAACGCTTATTGGGATAGAGGTGTACAATGGGGAATCCATTTTGAACCTCAGACCCATGCTTTAGGCTTATCAGTACAGCATCAGAATTTTGGCTTGAAATATATTGCAGATGATCTAAATACCAATCAGGCCAAGAGGATGGGCGCTCAATTGTTTGCGCAATATCAATGGTAGAGGCTAAGCAAAATAATAATCCACATCTAGACTTAAGCCTAGCGTAAACAATTGTCTAATATTGGCTGTGCTAACGGGGCGGTGATGTGGATTTTCAATATGTCCTGTTGCACTGACACCGAGTGAATATTGAGGATTAAAAAAGAGCTGCTGTAAGGTATTTTGATAAGGTCGTAACTGTTCCAATAGGCTTTGTTGCACAAATATTTCATAACTATATGATTTTAAAAGTTTTGGTTATTTTTTGATCCAAAATTAAATTTATTTAAATCAGATGCTTACATATTTATGCAACAAAGCCGTTCCAATACATCAGCAATATGCTCATTCAGTTTTAATGAATCTCGATCGGCTTTGTTGCACAAATAGCTAACACTATGATTTTATTATATTTATTTTTATTAAAATTTTAAAAAACCCCTTAAAAATCAGTATCTTGCAAAATATTTATGCAACAAAGCCACAGTGAAATAAAAATATTCACTGTAGCTTTGTTATTGTGACACTATTTTTTGATTCTTAAATGAACAACTCACCTGAGCCGCGATAGCGGCACTAAGTACATCAAAATTATTCATCATTAAGACGAACAACTTACCATCACCTCAGGCACATCACTTGGTAAAGGTGCAGTATCTTGTTCAGTTTCCAAATCAGGCTGTTTTTGATAAGGCTGATTGAGTAGCTTAAATAAACGATCAACTTCACTGAAATCACCACGTTCAGCTTGTTCAATCGCTTTTTGTGCCATGTGATTGCGTAAAATATAATGAGGATTAGCGCTTTGCATAACTCGATCTAACTCGTCTGTATCTTGAGTTTTGCGAATTTCCTGATATTGATGGAGAAAAGCATCAAACTGACGTAGATCTAAGCAATCATCACGGAGTGTTTTATATTCCTTGTTCTGTAGGCGAATAAAACTTTGCGTATAGTCGAGTTGTTCCGTTTGTAAAATTCGCAAGAATGCAAAACTACAATCTAAACTGTCTTTATGAAAATGGGGGAGTCCCATCTTCTCGCAGAGTCCTTGACCATAATGATGTAAAAAGATTGGTTCAAACTGCTCTAAACAAGTTGCTAAATCTTGTTTGAATTGTTCTTTATGCTCAGGTGTGGCTAACGATATGAGATTGTTCAACCATGTCCATAGATTCCAGTGTCCAATACTTGGCTGATTCTGGTAGGTATAGCGACCCTGATAGTCAGAGTGGTTGTTAATCCAGTTTGGTCGAAAGCGTTCCATAAATCCATAAGGACCAAAATCTAAGGTTGAGCCTGTAATATTTAAATTATCGGTATTCATTACACCATGCGCAAAACCGACTAATTGCCATTTGGCGATCATGATTGCTGTACGTTCAATGACAGCTTTAGCGAAACCCAGAACAGGGTTCTCAGCTTCTAAACATTCTGGATAATGCCATTCGATACACTTTTGCGTAAATTCAGTTAAAAGTTCAGGTGCATATTGATTGATCCACTCAAAATGCCCGAAACGGATATGACAATCCGAAGTGCGTAATAGCATTGCGCCAAGTTCTAAAGTCTCACGCTGTACGCCTTGTGCTGATGTAGTGAAACCGACTGCATGACTAGATGCTACGCCAAGCGCATTCAGTGCATGACCTGCTAGATATTCACGAATCACTGAGCGCAGTACCGCACGACCATCACCCATACGAGAGTAGGGCGTTGAACCTGCACCTTTCAGATGTAGATCAATGGTTTGTCCATGTTGATTTAGAATTTGTCCAATCAATAAACCACGCCCATCCCCTAATTGACCTGCCCATTGACCAAATTGATGACCTGCATACACCATTGCTAATGGCGTGAATTTAGCAAAGGTTTTTTGCCCGCTACAAATCTCAACCCAGTTGGCTTTATCCTCTTCATTCCATTGCAACTCATTTGCCAAAGCCTCATTGAAATGACCTGCTTTTGCACCACGTAAAGGACTTGGTTGCTGTTGATGATAAAGCTTTGAATTGAGAGATGAATACCGAGGATTGAAATGCATAGGTCAATATCATGGCAAGAAGCTGAATGATGACTATAACAAAGATAGATCTAAAATAGTGAATTGTGATTATGAACTGAGTCTTTAAATAGGCATAAAAAATGGCCTCTAAAGAGACCATTTTATTGAGTATTTTTTATTCTGAAACTGGTGCTTTTTTGATATTACGCACTAAAGTTTCTAGACATTCACGATGGTGTGCAAGGCGATGTTCAAGCAGTTGGAAATCAACTTTAAGTTTATGATCCATTTGATGGATTTTTTCAGCCATTGCCGCTTTTTTTGCTTGTAGTTCTTGCTCTTTTAATTTCGCCCAATCGTTTAGAGTCAATGTAAAAGCTTCATATTCTTGAGCAATACGTTGTTTCATCTGAGCAATATCAGTGTTCACATCGTGACCATAAATTGCGAGGTCTTGTTCAGCATATTTAAACTTCATCGCAAGCTCTGCTTTTTGGATATTAAAGCTTGGAATACGACGTAAGTTTTTCGCTAAGCCTAACTTTGAACTTGTCCAAATTAGCCATTTGGTAGGGTCATATTGCCACCATTTAACACCATTACGGTAATCGTATTGGAAAATATGGTGATAGTTATGATAGCCCTCACCCCAAGTGAGAATCGCTAGGATAAAATTATCACGTGCGGTATTTTCGTCAGTATAAGGGCGTTTACCCCACATATGACATAAAGAGTTAATGAAGAAGGTGACATGATGGCTAAGGAATAAACGAACTAAACCACCCAAAAGTAACACACCCCAGATATCACCAACTAACCAACCGACAGGCAACAAAATACCTGCATGCACAGCAATAACTAAAGGAACATAATATTTATCTTGGAACATGACTAATTTGTCATTTAACAAATCAGGCGCGTTTTTATAATTTGGTTCGGCAGCAGGGTAGTTACGTAACATCCAACCCATATGTGCATACCAGAATCCATTATTAATAGAGTATGGATCTTGGTCTACATCGTCAACATGACGGTGATGTGTACGATGACCTGAAGCCCAAAATAAGATACTATTTTGAACTGCAAAAGTACCCATAATCATAAGAATGATTTTTAAAGGTAGGGTTGCTTCATAAGCACGGTGTGCCCATAAGCGATGATAGCCAGCAGTGATACCTAAACTGCTTACACCTAGTAAGACAAACATGCTAATCCATGCGCCCATACTAAAGTCATGATAATAGGTATAAATTGGAATCGAAATGAGCGCAACAACTGGTAAGAATACCAGTGCGAAAATTGCAATCCAATTAATGGGTGCTTTCTTGAGTGGGGCGGAAGTCATATCCGTCAGCGCTCCTAAAAACCTTGTTTACACAAGATATAAAAACCAAACGAGATAGCAAAACCAATCATGACGATATATTGCTATTTTATGTTCGATATTAGCATGCTCAGATTAGATAACACTAGCATTATTCTACAGTTGTACTGAAAGAACAGTAACAGAATTCGTTTGTTGAATTAATCAATAAATTAAAAGGCGAAATAAATCAATGTCAGAACAAATAAGCGTGAAAAATACAATTTATTCTTTGAATAAGTTTTTTCACAAAACTTTAATATTATCTTGTGCTTTGCTACTTACTGCATGCCAAAGTCAACCGACACAGATCACTAAAAATAGCTTACATCCAAAACGTGTAAGTGAATTGCCTCCTATGCAAGTTCGTAAAAGCAACGATGGCATTCAAGAGGTGAATTGGCAAATAACCATGATTCAAAATAAACGTGCTTTATTCTTCAATCAATACCCAAGTTTTATGCTGAATTCAGTGACTAAAACCATTTCAGGTCATACGGGCTGCAATAACATTTATGGAAGTTATCAATATGATCTTAGCCAAAGGAAAATAAGTTTTGATGTGAGAGCGCAGCACTTAAGTTGTGATAAAGCATTAGCACAAGAAGCAGATCTGATGGATGCGATGCAGCGGATTGAACGTTTCCAAATTGAAGGGACGAATTTGTATTTATTAGATGCGAAAGGGCAGCGTTTAATTCAGGCGCAATCTAAAAAATAAAATTAGTTGTCGGAATAAACTCCATACTTTTATAAAGTTAGATGTTGCAACATGGTGCTCGGGAAATCAGTGATTAACCCTTGAATGCCCAATTGTTGTAGATGTTTGGCACGTTCAACGTCATTAACTGTCCAGACACTCACAGCAAGTTCGGCTTGCTGTGTAAACTGAATGATTTGATCAGTTGCCAGTTGATCTTTCCAACCAATTTGGTGGCACTCATATTGTTGAGCAAGCTCGATTGCGTATTCCCCAATTGGAATTTCAACCAACAGACCACGTTTAAAATGACTTTGATGTTGTTGTAATGCCGCTAAAATTTTTACATCAAAACTCGTAATTGTGGCAGTTTGTTCAAAGCCGACTAAATCTTGGTGTAATTGTAGAATTAAACGCTCAGCCGTTACTTCATCTGCAACTGCTTTAATTTCAACTTCAATATGTTCAAAATCAGTTAAACAATCCATTACATGGGGCAGGCTGGGTGTGTATTCTTCAGATCCCCACGCCTGCCATTGATGGCGATGATCAAATTGCTGAGCTTCAGATAAATTACAGCTTTCAACATGATGTGATTTACCTGTGGTACGAGCAAAATCATCATCATGAATTACAACCAATTGGTCATCTTTGAGTTGACGCACATCAAACTCAACTGCACGTACACCTAAATCATGCAAGTAACGGAAGCCTCCTAAGGTATTTTCAGGAGCTTCACCACGTGCACCACGATGACCAATGATTCGCATTTTGATTTACCGTAAAATAATTATGCTTGATCAATACTATCATTAATGTTTTTTTGCCAAAGCACTTCACTACCGCCTTCTGCACGTTGCAAAGCACGTGAGGCAACAAATAACCAGTCGGATAAACGGTTCAAGAGTTGTAATGCAGTAGCTTGAATATTTTGATCACGATTGTGTACTGACATTAAAGCACGTTCTGCACGACGGCATACAGCACGAGCTTGATGTGCATAACTACATGCTAGGCTACCCGAAGGCAAGATAAACTCTTTGAGCATTGGCAGAGATTCATTCATGTGATCAATTTCTTTTTCAAGAAATTCGATACAAATTGGTTGGAGTAAGTGGTAGTTGGGAATACAAATTTCGCCGCCTAAATCAAATAACCAATGTTGAATCAAGCTTAAACTTTTATCCCAATCAGCTTTATTTTCAATTTGAGATGCGCTGATTTGTGCTCTTAATACACCAATCGTGGCATTAAGTTCATCTACATCACCTAGCGCATTAATTCGTAAGTCATCTTTAGCGACACGTGAGCCATCCCCAAGTCCTGTTGTGCCTGAATCACCTGTACGTGTATAGATTTTACTTAAACGATGTCCCATGAAGCTGTCCTACAAATAAAAAGGGGATAATGTCGGTCAGAACATTACCCCGAAATTGGAGTTAAGAAAATATTTTTATTGTCTCGATTATGCGATTAGTAACGGAAAGTCACACCCGCAGAAGCTTGGCGACCACCGTTTACATACCAACCATCACCAAAATTATCAGCAGTTCTGTACTCAACATCACCCATATTCTCAATATTACTGAAAACTTTAATATTAGGGTTGATATTCCAGTACATGTTTAAATCAACGGTTGCATAACCAGGAGCTTTAACTTTATTGGCATTATCTGCATAAATATCTGAGCGTGCGATAATTGAGGCGCTTATTCCATAAATTGAATTTTCAAGTCCAGTCGTTAAAGTGAGGGTCTGTTTAGGCTTATATGCAACTCTCAGATCAGTCTTTTTATCTTTTGAATCAACATAAGCGTATTCTGTGTTTAGGAATAGGTCATCTTTTTTCCATTTAAGACCTAGCTCACCACCATTGATTTCAGCTTTATCTATGTTGATATACGTTGAGTTCGGGCTTGAGTATTTATAGCTGATTAAATTTTTTATTTCAGTATGGTAAGCAGATAAAAAGGCATTTAGGTTTTGCCCAATTCTTTGATCTACACCAATTTCATAGGAAATACTTTCTTCTGGTTTGAGATCAGGATTACCATAGGTATTTCCATAGGACTTTTCTGAAAAATAATAGAGTTCTGTCAGGGATGGTGCTTTAAAAGCTGATCCGATACTGGCATAAATACTTGTTTCGGGTAATACTTGATAACGAACAGCTCCTTGACCGATTGTATGTGTACCGAATAGTTCATTATCTTCAGTACGAACACCAACCTGAGTATTTAGCTTATCTGTCTTATACTGATGTTGAACATAATAACCGGTAGAATCGATACTTTGTTTTTTATCTTTTACATCATTACTTTTAAAATCTGATTTTAGATAAGTTACACCTGCGAGTAGATTATTCTTAGAGTCTATATTCCAGTTTAAGTTTAGATCACCTTCATTGTTTTCTGTATCAAAGTGGTCTGGATCACTATCTTTTACTTGTTGGTTATCAATAAAGTTTGAATAACGTGCAGATAATGTAAGGTTCTCAGTAACACCATATTGAATGCTTGAATTAATTAGGCGATTCTCAAATATACGCTCTGCATTATTTTTGCTGATCATGTAATTGTAGAATTGACTCAGCCCTTCATTCTGACTGATTGACAGGTCAGTTCTAATATTCTTTTTATTGTCGTAACCTACTTTCGCACTATAACCTTTCTGATCATAAGCGGCTTTTTGATCTTTGCTTTGATTATCTAGAACTCGTGTTCCATCACTTTCTAGACGTTGTCCTCTAATTTGTGTATAAAAACCATCTTGAATAAGGTCAGCTCCCGCAATGGCTTTATAGGTATTATTTTCCCCATAGATACCTGTAATAAAACCGCTATTTTTTGTTGGAGTTGAGGTTATCATTTGAGCCACTCCACCAATTGCCTCTGTTCCATATTGTACAGAGGCTGGACCTTTAAGAATTTCTATCTGTTCAAGATCAGATGAATCAAGAAATGATGGATAAATTGCAGCAAGGTGGTTTTGGCTATTTAGACGAGCGCCATCTTTTAATATGAGAGTGTGATTTGGTCGAGTTCCACGAATTGAGATTTCTGTGATCTGACCTATTCCGCCACTTTGTTTGACAAAAACAGAAGGATCACGCTGAATTAAATCTGATAAGTTGAGAGCAGGATTCTTTTCAATCGTTTTTTGATCAATCACAGTCAGACGTGCAGGAACATTCTTTAACTTTTCTTCAGAACGAGATGCCGTCACAACAATCGTATCTAGCGTCGCGGTTTTCGCGCTTGATTGATCTTGAGCAAAAGTAGTTGAAGAAAACCCCATCGCAATAGCGATAGCACCAACTAAACGTGTCGGTTGAAAAATAGTAGACATGATGTCGCTCCATACATTCACCCGTCGTGAATGTTAAAGTGGAAATAAACAACAAGCAGGTCTCCGGACTTCACTATATCATCACAATGACGATGCTATTAATCATCTTCCCACATCATTCAGATGCAGTGATTTGGCGTTTAGCTAAGATTAATAATTCGGTGTTACCGTTGCGAGGGCAGTGTTGGACTTACACCAACTTCCCTATAAGCAAAAGAATGTGCTTTAGACTTGTTGCGAAATGATGCGAAGTATAGAGTGTTCACGTTTTTTAAACAATTGCATTTGGAAATGAACTTTGACCAAAGTATGTCAAATTGCTTTACAATGTGAGAGTAGTAAATAGTCATCTCAAATTGGACATCAAATGCGTCAAACACAATTGCGAACTCGTGCCAAAATTTGTGGAATTACTCGAACTCAAGATGTTGAGGCTGTTGTACAAGCAGGAGCAGATGCGATTGGATTGGTATTCTTTCCCCCAAGCCCACGTCATGTCAGTATTGAACAAGCGCAAATTTTGGCAAGCTCAGTACCCGCTTATGTTCAGTTGGTCGGTTTATTTGTAAATGCAAGCGCAGAAGAAATCCAAACAGTGCTTGATTCAGTTCCGTTGGATGTATTACAACTACATGGTGATGAAACACCTGAACAATGCCGACAAATTGCGTTGCATTGCAAACGCCGTTGGTACAAAGCCATTCAGGTTAAACCCGATTTAGACATTTTGACCGAAATTCAACGCTATCAAGCTTTGGGAGCCAGTGCGGTTCTACTTGATGCGTGGCATCCTGATTTAAAAGGTGGAACAGGTCACTGTTTCGATTGGAATAAATTTCCAAAACTCGATATTCCACTAATCTTGGCAGGGGGCTTAACCCCTGAAAATGTGAGTGACGCTATTGATACTACAGCAGCTTTTGCTGTGGATGTCAGCGGAGGCGTAGAGTCCGCTAAAGGTATAAAAGACCAACAACTCATTGAAAAATTTATGCAAGGAGTCCAACGTGGATCAGCAAAACCTTAGTCAACAAAATCAGGCGATTGACTACACCCAGTTTCCAGATGCTCAGGGGCATTTTGGTATTCATGGTGGGCGTTTTGTGTCAGAAACGCTTATGGCTGCACTTGAAGACTTAGAACGTCTTTATGGTCGTATGAAAAATGATGCTCAGTTTTTAGCAGAGTTTGACCGTGATCTTGCGTTTTATGTTGGTCGTCCAAGTCCACTTTATCATGCTGAACGATGGTCTCAGCATCTCGGCGGTGCGCAAATTTACTTAAAACGTGAGGACCTAAACCATACTGGCTCTCATAAAGTAAATAATACGATTGGTCAGGCTTTATTGGCAAAACTTTCGGGCAAAAAACGAATCATTGCTGAAACAGGTGCTGGTCAACATGGTGTTGCGACCGCAACCATCGCTGCTCGCTTGGGTATGGAGTGCGTGGTGTACATGGGTGCTGAAGATGTAAAACGTCAGGCGATGAATGTCTATCGCATGCGTTTGCTTGGCGCAAAAGTTGTACCAGTGCAAAGCGGATCCAAAACTTTAAAAGATGCATTGAATGAAGCGATGCGCGATTGGGTCACCAATGTTGATACGACTTATTATGTCATTGGTACGGTTGCTGGTCCGCACCCATATCCACAGCTTGTACGTGATTTCCAATCAATCATTGGTCGTGAAGCACGTCAACAGATCCAAGCACAAGCAGGGCGTTTACCTGATGCCTTGGTGGCTTGTGTGGGCGGAGGTTCAAATGCAATGGGCTTGTTCTATCCATTCCTGAATGATCAGGATGTGAAAATGTACGGTGTTGAAGCGGCAGGTTTCGGCATTGAAACAGGCAAACACTCAGCGCCATTGAATGCAGGCCATGTGGGTGTATTACATGGTAACCGTACTTACCTCATGTCGGATGAGCAAGGTCAGATTATTGAAACACATAGTATTTCAGCAGGTTTGGATTATCCTGGTGTAGGGCCTGAACACAGTTTCTTAAAAGATATGCATCGTGTGGAATATGTGCCAATTAAAGATGATGAAGCCTTACAAGGCTTCCGTGATTTAACTCAGATTGAAGGCATCATTCCTGCGCTTGAAAGTTCACATGCGATGGCCTATGTGACCAAACTTGCGCCGACCATGTCCAAAGATCAAATTATTATTGCCACCGTTTCGGGTCGTGGCGATAAAGATTTAATGACGGTTGCGAAAATTGATGGTATTCCGATGGTCGACTTATAAAACTGAATAGGTGTGTGATAAGATCGGCTAAAGCGTGTGCCTAAGCCATATTAATATTGTGACTAGTTGTACATGGACGTATAACACAAGAATAATCATAAGGGATGATGAGGGATGAAATATTCCTTAGCTACGTATTTCAGTAAAGCCTTTCTTGCAATTTTAGATTGGGATTTAGTTAAAAAATCCCAAGTTATATTGCTGTATGCGAGTTTTACGGCTGCTGTTATATATTTTATACAAATAAAATATATGTATCACCCTTTAGCAAATACCGAGTTATTGCTTAAACTTCAGTGGTTGTATCCAATTGTATTTATTTTAAATATCCTTTTAATTTTGTTTGGTTTTCTTATTAAAAATAAGCCGAATGTGCATATTTATTATGTGTTGTTTTTATCGGTGTATTACCCATTTTCATTGTTAGGTTTGCCAATAGGCATTGGTTTGCTGAACATGTTAAATGGCGTTATTTTTATGGGGATAACCTTTACCGCTTTGTTGTTATTCCCTCGTTTCTCTGTTTATTTTGGCTTGGTTGCTTATGTTATTGCGTGTTATTTATTATCTGCGCTTACGGTGTTGGGTTATTTAGATTATGCAGTGGCTTATAAGCCTTATACCTTGATGCATAAAGATGTTCAGAGCGCTCAGATTATTTATTCAATGTTTTACACCACTTTATATGCGGCATTTACCATTACGTTATTTGATATAAGTATAGAGCGTTGGCGCAGATATAATTCAAAAATAGAAAAACTCAGTTGTACTGATGAGTTAACAGGGCTGTTGAATCGCCGTGGGGTCAATGAGATTATTGATTTACAGATGCAGCAGGCACAAATTACCCATCGAGAAACATCGTTGATTATGGTGGATATTGATAATTTTAAAAATATTAATGATCAATATGGACATCATCCAGGAGATTTGGTTTTAAAACATGTCGCAAATATACTGCGAAAAAATTTACGAGCCAGTGATGTGATTGGACGTTATGGTGGTGAGGAATTTGTCATTTTATTACCATTTACTTCTATTGAAAATGCAGTGTTGTTGGCAGAGGTATGTCGTAAAGCATTAGAGCAAACTGCAGTTGAAGTGAAAGAAAATGAAATGCTTTATATCAAGGCGTGTTTTGGGGTAAGTAGTACAGCCTTTAGTGGTTTTGATTATACAGGCTTGTTTGAGCAAGCAGATAAGGCGATGTACCAAGCCAAACGGAATGGTAAAAATCAGGTCAGAACGGCATTTACGTTATAATTGAGTTGGGGAAATCTTGTGAAATTGATACAGAAAAATGGCCAGCCTCGTTATGGGCGTTTTGATCAGATACCTTCACAGATCAATTTGGATGACTATATTTATAAAACGCCTTATGGCCAAGTACTAAAAGGCTGGCGCAAGCAGCTGAAATATAAAAAATTTAAATTCTGTGGTTTACAACATGAGCATTACAGCATTGGTATTGCGATTGTCGATCTATCATGGGCAGGGCATGGCTTTTTCTATGTTTATGATCATCTTTCTAAAAAAGTAATCGAATGGAATGCGATTCAGCCATTAGCGTTGAAAACCCAACTTGATGAACAACCTTTATTTAGTCAAAGCTATTTTAAAAAATCTGCTTATCAATTTGATATGCAACACGCCAATGGTGTGCGTTATATCCAAGTGACCAAACATGGCGAAGTACAACTGAAAGCGCGTATTTTTTGTGCAGGCACTGATGCTTTAAGTTTATGTAGCCCAACTGGGATCAATGGCTGGACGTATACACAAAAACAAACCACTTTGGCAGTAGAAGGCTTTTTTATTAGCCCAGATCAACAGCAGATCGAATTTAATACGTATAGTCTCGCTGCACTCGATGATACCTGTGGTTTTTTACGACCTGAAACCGCTTGGTTTTGGTTGTCTTGTCAGTTCCGTGATGCAAATGATCGCCGTATTGGCTTGAATCTCGCATCAGGTGTCAATGAAAGTTTTGGTAATGAAAATGCGTTGTGGGTTGATGGTCGTTTATATCCACTCACTGATATTTTATTTGAGCAACAAAATGAAAATTGTTGGTCAATTCGTTCTTTAGATGAGCGATTAAATTTGCTAGTTGAAACGGGTTGGTGTCGTTTTGAGAATATTAACTTACGTTTGATCGGTAGTCAGTTTAATCAGTGGCAAGCGAAAGTCTGCGGTACGATTGAACATGAAAATGTCGAACTGGTGATGTTAAATCAAGAATATGGGTTGTTAGAACAGCATTATGCGAAGTGGTGATAATGACAGAAAGAATCCCCTAAATTCAAAGGGGATTCTTTTGATACGTGAATTAAAGCCCTGCTTGCCAAAAAGCTTCACCCGCAGCAATTGGATCATTGGTCTTCGCTAAAGTATCAACCCAAACATCATATTGGCGAATAACAGGATGTTGATTTGGATGGAAATCCTTTTTAAACCAGTCACTATATTGAGATCTTTTTGCAGTCAAAATACCGTTACGACCGAAGAACCACGGTAAACCTTTACGTGCCATATCAAAGCGTTGTCTTAAATTAAAACCATCTGTTTTAAGCATGACATCTGTACGGTACAAAGTAAAACCAAACATCATCACTGTGGTGAAGAGCAGTGCAAAACGTCGAGTTGCTTCTGGTACATCACCGACTTGCTTCATCACATCAAAAGCAACATCACGATGTTCCATTTCTTCAATCGCATGCCAAGCGAATAGCGCACGAACAAATGGATCTGCCTCCGCTAAAGTCTCTTTTTTACTATAAAAAGTATCTGCCATTAACGCAGTTAAATGCTCTGCAGCTGCGGTCATGGCAATGTTGTATTGAGCTGAACGGTTTTTTAGTTCAAATCTAAAAATCTTTTTCAACCGAGCAGTGAACTGATCAACAGGCATACCTTGTTCTTTCATGATCTGATTCATTTTGTCATGTGCAATACCATGCTGTGCTTCCTGACGGATAAAATCAGCCACACGCTCTTGCAAATCAGGATCATTAATTTTGTCGCGGAATAAACGCACACATTCAATAAAATAGCGTTCGCCATCAGGGAAAGTTAGGCTTAATGCATCAAACATACGAGTACGAAATGGATCACCACCAAACCAAAAACGTGGTGCTTGGTCTAAATGAAAATCTAGTTTTGTTCTAACAACTGGCTCAACTTGATAGGAAACATGTGCATTCATTTTTTGCTATTCCTTGTCTTTTCTTCATGAACTCAGTATGGAAAAAGTCCGATGAAATGTTTTGACAGTTACAGCCAAGTTTTATACAAATAACGACAGATCAGGATGAGATCGGCATATGTCAGTTAAAATTATTATTGGATATTTGCGATTGTTTAATCGTGTTTTACAACAAGAACAAATTGATTTGTCTAAAGTTGTTGCGCCTGAGCTTTGGCAAGCTTTTCATACTTGCTTGGAAAATCCAGATGAGCATGATTTTGATGTCGAACGTTATGCGTTGCTTTTGCAATCGGCACAAGCTTATTTCCCTCGACCGATTACATTAGTATTGGCTGAACATGCCAATTTGCAAGATTTGGGTTTAATGGGATATTTGGCTTCAACCAGTTTAGATCTGCAACAGGCGTTACAGCTTTTACAACGTTATTATTCTTTAGTCTTTAAACAAACGAATTTAGAACAACTGAATGTTCAGCAGTTTTCTGATTATATTCAAATTGTTTGGGGAGCATCCTATAGTGATTATCGGGAAATGTATGAGCTAAATCTGGCGCTGATCTTTAAAATTTCTCAGTCTATTGTACAAGATGCCCTCATTCCACCACAGATGATTCAATTTGGTTACGCACCACATACAGCTTTATATCATTTTGAAAAATTTTATGGTTGTCCGATCCAAATTCAAGCTGGACAATATGCAATTCGCTTTTCAAATCAAATTTTAAAAGCAAAAAGCATCGCTGCAGACCAACAATTAAACCATGTACTCTCGACTCAAGCTCAGCAATCACTGAATAGCATTGCTTCTTTTGAGATTCAGCAACAACAGTTCCGTCAAAAAATACAAACGCATATTGAACAAGGACTTTTACAGCAAGAAGAACTACTGCTCAGTTATGTTGCTAAGCGTTTGCATTGTTCAGAACGAACATTACAACGCCAACTCAAAACCTATCAGCTTAATTTTCAAGATATTTTAGATCAGTACCGTTTGGAACAAAGTAAACTGTATTTGCAACAGGGCAAATCATTGTCAGAAATTGCGGAACGTTTAAATTATGCTGATCAAAGTGCGTTTGGGCGGGCGTTTAAGCGTTGGACAGGAATTACACCCAAGCAGTTTTTGAAATCTCTTTAACTTTAAAGCAAGCTAAAGAGATTTATGGATTGTTTTTAGCGTGTTTTTAAACGTGGATAATTAAAAACAATTGCAAGGATTGCGCACACTGCAAGAATCCAGCAATAGTAGATATTGCCAATTAGTTCAACTGGCGAAAGTTTGGCAATTGAACAAGCAAGCAGTAATTGAGCACCGTAGGGAATAATTCCTTGGATTACGCAAGAAAAAATATCAAGTAAAGCTGCACTTCGCTTAGGGTCAACACCATATTCTTTCGCTACTTCACGTGCCATATCTCCTGATAAAATAATCGCAACGGTATTATTGGCGACAAATAAATTTGAGAATATGACCAGAAAACTCATGCCTAATTCACCTGCACGCTGTTTGCCAAATTTGAATAGACGTGTAATCGTATAAATACGTTGAATAAGCCATTGCAAACCGCCTTCTTTTTGCATCAGGGTAGACAAACCACCTAGCAACATGGAAAGTAATGCCACCTCAAACATGCCAACAAAGCCATCATAAATTGAGTTATTGAGTTTTAATAAATCAAATTCAGGTTTTTCAATGAGACCAATCACACCTGACAAAATAACACCAATCATTAATACAGCAAGTACATGCAAGCGTGTAAAGGCAAGAAAAAAAACAGCTAAATAAGGCAAAATAAGCAATAAATCATAAGGTTTTGATGGAATGGAATCTGTTTGGTGACTCATCATTATATAAAGCATTAATGTAATGATTGCGGCAGGAAAGGCAATCCACACATTCACCCTAAATTTATCTCGAAGTTCAACATTTTGGCTACGTGTGGCAGCGATCGTTGTATCCGAAATCATAGATAAATTATCACCAAACATAGCGCCTCCCACCACTGCACCTATGGCATAGAGAGGTGCTATCTCTGTTGCTTGGGAAAAACCGAATGCAATTGGTGCACAAGCTGCGATGGTGCCCATAGACGTTCCCATGGCTGTTGCAATAAACGCAGCAATAATAAATAACATGGGTAACACAAATTCAGGCGAAATCAGCGAAAGTCCCAACTGTACTGTCGCATCGACACTGCCTATGGCACTGGAGACACTGGCAAAAGCACCTGCCAACATAAATACCATAAACATTAAAATCAAATTTGGATGGCTAGCGCCTTGTAGGAATTCCTCAATTGCCGTATTGAGTTTCTGTTTATAAAGTAGTAATGCCAGAATAACGGCTGGAATTGCTGCGATAGGTGCTTTGACTTGATAGAATGCAAATTCTGTCCCGATCATTGAATGATAGAGACCACTCCCGAGAAAGATGATCAAAAATACCAATAGTGGTAGCAAAGCAAGGGCATTGCTTTGTACTTTTTCCTGAGTGTGGGAAGACATAAAAATAAAAAGAAAACTTAAAAATTGCGAGTAGTATAAAGGAGCTGAGCTCATTTCTAAAATCAGCCTCGATGAAGCTAAAATTAGGAAGCTTTGATCATTGAGAAAAAGCTGAAAATATAGATAAATGTAGCAGGGCAGTTGTAAGTAGCAACATTCACTGCTGCAATCACGTCAAACTCTGTTCAATGAACAAAAAATAGCGTTACAATGCAGTGTTATTGTATGACTACAAACAACTCCTCAATTTATATAAATCAAGGAAAGCATAATCCTATGTCACGTCTTGCCACTCGTTTTGAACAGCTTAAATCTCAGCACCGTAAAGCGCTTGTTTCTTATGTTATGGCAGGAGATCCGCATCCACAAGTCACGGTTCCATTGCTTCATCAAATGGTTGAAGCAGGCGTTGATGTAGTTGAGTTGGGTTTGCCATTCTCAGACCCAATGGCGGATGGTCCAGTGATTGCCTTAGCTGCTGAACGTGCTTTAGCAGGTGGATCGAGCACACTCGATGCTTTGAATATGGTGAAAGAATTTCGCGAAAAAGATCAAACGACACCCGTTGTTTTAATGGGGTATTTAAATCCTGTTGAAGTGATTGGTTATGAAAAGTTTGTGGCTTATGCGAAAGAGTGTGGTGTTGATGGTGTACTTTTGGTGGACTTACCGCCTGAAGAATCAAAGCAATTTGGCGATGTCTTAAAACAAAATGAGATGGATCAAATTTTCTTACTCGCACCAACATCAACTGATAAACGTATTCAGCATGTTGTAAATCAAGCCAGTGGCTTTGTTTACTATGTGTCGTTAAAAGGTGTGACAGGTGCAGCAACACTAGATACCTCTGAAGCAGCAGCTCGTATTGCGAAAATTAAGAGCATGACTAACGTTCCTGTTGGAGTTGGTTTTGGGATTAGTGATGCAGCTTCTGCAAAAGCAATGGGTCAAGTTGCTGATGCCGTAATCGTAGGAAGTGCTTTCGTTAAATCTTTTGCGACATTGCCAGCAGACGAAGCTGTGCAACAGACGGTGAATAAAGTGAAGGAGCTTCGAGCCGCGCTCGATGAGTTAGTATGAGTCAAGAATTAACAGCAGGGAAGGTTCTGAGCCCATCAACGCCTTGGACAGAGCGTCAAGTGCCTGGTATTCAAGTTGCGAATGAACAACAAACATTCAAAGCAACATTTACGGAACCAACCATTGAATGTCCTGAATGTCATGCCTTAGTAACACGTACGGCAATGTCATTTAATGCCTACGTATGCCCACAATGCGATGAGCATTTGCGTATGCGCGCACGTGATCGTTTGAATTGGTTCTTTGATCAAGTCAATGCAGAGTTAGGTCAAGAATTTAGTGCGAAAGATCCATTGAAGTTTGTGGATAGCAGACCTTATCCAGAGCGTATGCGTGAAGCACAAGATAAAACTGGTGAAACAGAAGCGTTAGTTGTAATGCAAGGTTCATTAAAAGGTTTGGACTTGGTGGCTTGTGCATTTGAGTTCGACTTTATGGGTGGTTCAATGGGGACCGTTGTTGGTGATCGTTTTATTCAAGCGGCAGAACGAGCAATTCAACTCCATCAACCGTTAATTTGTTTTGCTGCTTCAGGCGGTGCTCGTATGCAAGAAGGCATGTTGTCTTTAATGCAAATGGCGCGTACTTCGGCTGCGATTCAAAAAATGAAAGAAGCTCGTGTTCCATACCTCGTTGTATTGACTCATCCCGTCTATGGAGGTGTAACAGCTTCATTAGCGATGTTAGGTGATGTACATATTGCTGAACCGAAAGCGATGATTGGTTTTGCAGGTAAACGTGTCATTGAACAAACAGTTCGCGAGAAGTTAGAAGAACCATTCCAACGTGCAGAATATTTGCTTGATCATGGTGTGGTCGATCAAATTGTTCATCGTCATGCATTACGTGATACTGTATATAGACTCGTAGCTAAACTGATGAATTTACCTTGAAACTGGACGCACCACATTCTACAGATACATTAACAACATGGCTCGATTATTGGGGCCATGTTCATGTTACAGGCATTGATTTAGGTTTAGAGCGCGTAATTCCCGTTGCTGAAAAGTTGGGAGTTATGCAACCTCAAGCAAAAGTTTTTACTGTGGCAGGAACGAATGGTAAAGGCTCAACAACAACGACACTCGCTGCAATTTTAAATGCACAAGGTTATAAAGTTGGTTTGTATCAATCACCGCATATTTATCGTTTTAATGAGCGGGTAAAACTTGCTGGGATTGAAGTTGATGATCAAAGCTTAGTTGATGCCTTTGTGTTGGTTGACCAAGCCCGCCGAGAATGTGGTTTATCATTGTCCTTTTTTGAAGCAACCACTTTGGCTGCTTTTCTTATTTTCAAACTAAAACAATGTGATGTCTGGGTACTTGAGGTTGGCTTAGGCGGTCGTCTGGATGTCGTGAATGTGATTGATCCTGATATTGCCGTGATTACCAATATTGGTTTAGATCATGTTGATTGGTTAGGTGACACGATAGAAAAAATCGCCTTTGAGAAAGCAGGGATTATTCGTCCGAATATTCCAGTGGTATTTGCTGGTCAACAGCAATTACCCCAAGCGATTCAAGATAAAGTAGCTGAAACTCAAGCAGATCTATATGCGCTGAATCGAGATTATTTTTATCAACTTAATGATGATGGTCAAACTTGGTCATTTGCATCCTCTGGCACAACGCTAAAACTGCCAATCGGTCAGCTTGCATTAGATAATATTTCGACTGCTGTTGCAGCGGTACTGGTGAGTGGTATTGAGGTCTCTCAGGCAGCGATTGCAACAGGTATTCAGCAAGCACGTTTGCAAGGTCGTTTTGAAATACGGCAAATTCAAGACAAAACAGTGATTTTTGATGCTGGACATAATCCACATGGCGTCGAATTTTTATTGAATCAGTTGCGAAAATTCTTAAAATACAATAAACAGTACACAGATGTTGTCGCAGTATTTTCAATGCTGGCAGATAAAGATATCTCGTCTGTCACCGATTTACTAAAAACAACAGTAAAAGATTGGTTTATTGCTAGTTTAAATGTACCTAGAGCAGCCCCATTGCATCAATTACATGATGCATTACAAGGTCAACAGGTATATGAGTACGGTAATATCCAGCAAGCCTTTGAAGATGTGCTGAAGCAAAGTAATAACAATCAGCTGATTTTAGTCTGTGGATCGTTTCATACCTTAGAAGCGGTTTGGGAGTATTTAGAACAATGTCAATGAATAACAAACAACGCTGGATGGGAGGCGTTGTTCTATTGGGTGGAGGTGTTTTATTGGCAGCATTACTCCTTAAAGGTAATGACGAAATAGGGCATAACAAAACGCAAACGGCAATTACACACCCAATTCCTAAAACAGAACCTAAAACTCAAACAGCTCAATCGACCCAAGAAGGTGAAATGGTTTCATTACAACCATTAGCCGTAGATGTTGAGACAGAAAAAAGATTGCTTGAAGAACAACGCCGTTCTCGTGAGAAAGCCGTTGCTGAACAAGAAGCACGTGCAGCTGATTTTCTAAAAATGCAACAAGAAGCTGAAGCTGCTGCTGCGCGTAAAGCAGCCGAAGAATACGCTGCAATTAATGCACGCCGTACAGCCGAACAGGAAAGCTCTGATAACATTCCGCCAGAGCTTGGCGAAGATGATAAAACTAAGACACAACGAGCGACCGAAGAAAAAAATAAATTAGATGAAAAGAAAAAATTAGAACAGCAAAAAGCAGATCAGCAGAAAAGTGATACTGATAAAAAGTTAGCGGAAGACAAGCGCAAGGCTGAAGCCGAAAAAAAGTTGGCAGAAGAGAAGCGTAAGGCAGAAGCTGAAAAAAAGGCTGAGGAAGATAAGCGTAAAGCTGACGCTGATAAAAAAGCGTTAGAAGAAAAGCGTAAAGTTGAGGCAGACAAGAAAATTGCCGAAGATAAACGTAAAGCCGAAGCTGAGAAAAAAGCAGCTGAAGAGAAGCGTAAAGCTGAAGCTGAGAAAAAATCGGCTGACGAGAAAAAGCGTAAAGCTGATGCTGAGAAAAAAGCCGAAGCTGAAAAGGCTCGTGATCTCATGGAAAATGGAGATAAAAAGTGGATGGTACAAGTGGCATTGGCTGCCAACCAAGCTAATGCAGATGCAGTTGTATCTAAATTGCGTGCCAAAGGTTATAAGGTTACAACAAGCCCGACTTCAAAAGGAATTCGTATCATGGTTGGACCATCGAAGGATCGAGATGTTGCAGATGCAGCACGTAAAAAAATTACTTCTGATGAAAGTTTAAATATGAAATCAGCGTGGGTGATTGATTGGGTTCCACTTGATCAGCGATAACAAAAGATAAACGACGAGATCAAAGCTGGAAAGCGTCTGGTTTTGACCTTGTTACAAGTGTTCTATTTCTGCGGGCAGTGAGTACAAGATGAGTAGCGGCTTTAAGATATTAGAACACTTTATATTTTCAGAGGATTCGAGTGTTAGTGCACTTTCTGGCGCGGCTTGTGTGGGGGATGATCTCTACTTGGTTGGAGATGATGTGGGTTACTTACTCAAAACTGACCGAAAAAATAACATCAATCGTGCGACTAATTTTGAAAAAATTCCATTATTTGAACAGCCTAAGCATACGACACTAACGGTATTTAGTAAAAAAACTAAACCAGACTTTGAAGCGCTTAGCTGTATTCGCTTTGACGGACAACCTCAGTTACTGGTGATGGGTTCAGGTTCTACAGAAAATCGAAAAAAAGCATTATTGTATAATCCAGCTGATCATCAGGTTCATGTTTTACTTGATACCTCGGATTATGATTTTTTAGAACATTGTTTGGCGTTGACTGGTGGCGCTGATCTCAATATAGAAGCAGTTTGTTCAGATCAAAACAATTTATACATTTTTCAACGTGGCAATATCAATCGTTTTCATGGTGTTTTAGTCTTTGATTTAATACAGATTCAAAATGGAAAATCATTAGAATGTGCGCTCAAAAAATCATTCAATCTGACATTACCAGAGCTTGAAGGGGCAGCAAGTGGTATTTCTGATGCTTATTTTTTTGTGGAGAAAAATCTAATTGTTGCCACTGCTGCGGTTGAGCAAACATTAAATACTTATGATGATGGCGCGGTGCTAGGCAGTTTTATTTTGGTGTTATCGCCTGAGGGAAAAATTTTATATACACATCTGATTCAGGATTCGAAAGGACAAACTCTTGCTATTAAAGTAGAAGGAATTACATGGTTAGAGTCGACATCGGATGGTGAGGTATTTTTATTGGTCACGGATAGCGATGGTGGTGATTCTGAAGTTTTTAAACTATTACTTAGCAACTCTGTTTTTGCCAATTCTTCACGTTAGTCCGTATTTCTTAACTTACCATTCAACTTATAAAATTAGGTTTTTAAAAAGCCCAATAAAAAATGCATAAAACCCAAAAATTAAAGAAACAAATCTTACACGTCTAAGCTCTATCTCTCTAAAAATTGGATTTAATCTAAAACTCATCTCGCAATCTAAATAGATGCTGGATTCGAAAGTTGTTGTTGAATCCATTTTATATTTTCAGGGGTGAAAAGGTGGTCAATATTTTTCCAAATAATATGATAGCCGTATCCTCCTTGTTTCATTTCTTTAACCGCATCTTCAATTGCCCAATGCTCAAAAATAATTCGATACATCGCAATTGTGGCACCAGTTCGATCTGAGCCATGATAGCAATGCACTAGGATTTTCTGGTTTTGTTGTTTAGCAGTTTGAATAACACGCATTGCTTCTAACAAGTCTTTACGATTGATTGCCCAAGTATTGATTGGAATGTGTACCAGATTAAAAGGCTGATCTTTTAAAACTTTGGCATCTTCATTTCTAGCTCTCAAATTGATAATCGTATTAATTTGATGAGCTTCAAGGCTTGGGATCAAATCAATACTCGGCTGTTCGCTACGAAAAACATCTGAACTAATTTGATAAAAATTATGAGTGTTAGAAATAAGAGTTCCCCAATTTTGAGGACGTTGGTCTTTTTCTAAACTCGAATGCTGCATACACCCAGAAACATTAAGCGTTGATAAAAGAACAACAGTGATAAGCGCTTTTTTCATATTATTGATAACGATCAAATTCAACAGGATCATGCGCACAAATTAACTCAATACTCGGTTCATGTTGAGCCAGATATTGTAACTGTTTAAGGTTATGTAACCTTTGTCGATTATCTTCTGCCAATAAACGTTCAGTAAAATCTAAGGCTCTCAATTTGTTTTTTGGATTGAGTTCTAAATGGGTGTAATACGCATCACCACAGAATAAAATCCAGCCTTCAGCTTTTTTAATTGCAATACCACAATGTCCAGCAGTATGACCAATCAATGGAATCATCAATATTTCATCTTGGAAAAAAGGAAGACCTTGAACCCTTTTTAAATTAAACCAAGCTTCACCATTTGTATGTTCAGCAAAATTCCAATGACGATGTTGTTTAAATTGTTCAGTTTTATAACGAAGTTTACCTTTGGCTGTTAATGTCTGTGTTGCATTAAACTCGGAAGCTAAAATATGCACGGTTGCATTAGGAAAATCTGAGATACCACCTGCATGATCAAAATCAAGATGTGTGACAAAGATATGTTGCACATCTTCAGGGCGTAAACCTAATTTTTGAATTTGTTCGATGGCACTTAATTTGAGATTGGGCACAATCGAACCAAATTGAGTCAGTAATGAACCTAGACGTTGTTCAGTGTGCAAATAGTCCTGTGTACCCAAGCCTGTATCAATTAAAACCAGACCTCGATCAGTTTCAATAAGTAGGCAATGACAAACTAGATGTGCTTTCCAGCCTTTCTGTCCAAATAGGGGAGCACAAACAGGGCAGAAGCTTCCGCAATGGAGATGATGGATGTTATAAATCATCGTGATTGTTATTCTATTTTGAAGAGAATTATTTTTATAACGTATCGACTAAAAAATACCAACAAGTTTTTATTTTGCGATTTAAAAAGCCTATCGGGTCGATAGGCAATAGAGTTTGTTATTCAGATTCAAAATTTTTACTGTTCGACTTGCGTTCGTAACGAGCGTTATTCGTTTTGTGTACTGCGCACTTCGTTTGTATTGCGCTGGGTTTGAAGCCTTTAGTCGGCTTCAATCTTTTAACTCACAGTATAGCTGTTTCGACTTGCGTTCGTAACGAGCGTTGCTCGTTTTGTGTACTACGCACTTCGTTTGTCTTGCGCTGCGTTTGAAGCCTTTAGTCGGCTTCAATCTTGCTCAGGTTGTGGTGTTAAACGTAGATAAGGTTTCACTGCGGTATAGCCTTGAGGAAAGCGTTGTTTAATTTCCTCTTCATCTTTCAACGACGGTACAATGACGACATCTTCGCCATGTTGCCAATTTGCAGGTGTTGCGACTTTATGTTTATCTGTTAGCTGTAATGAATCAACCACTCGCAACACTTCATTAAAGTTACGACCTGTTGAGGCTGGATAAGTAATAATCAAGCGGACTTTTTTATTCGGATCAATAATGACCAGTGAGCGAACAGTTAAGGTCTCACTCGCATTTGGGTGGATAAAACCATATAGTTCAGAAACTTTACGATCTTTATCCGCAATAATTGGAAAGTTGACCGTTGTGTTTTGAGTTTCATTGATATCCTGAATCCAGCTTTTATGTGATTCCACATCATCCACAGATAAAGCGATTGCTTTTATGCCTCGTTTTGTGAATTCATCTTTGAGCTTTGCGGTGAACCCCAGTTCTGTCGTACAAACAGGTGTAAAATCAGCAGGATGTGAAAATAGAATCCCCCAGTGGTTACCTAGAAACTCATAAAAATCAATTCTTCCTTCGCTCGATTCTTGTTGGAAATTTGGAGCAATATCACCTAAACGTAATGTCATACTTCGTCCTTAGAACATTTTTAATCTTATGTGTGTTGGATTAATATGCGCCAGAAGGCTTAGAAGTAAAAATATTGTTTTTTGATGTTTTTATGAGTTTAAAAGATATAGAGTTTAGTTTGGTTGGAAAATTGATCGGAAATTCACATTTTAGTCGATGTAACTTATAGTCAAATTTGCTACATTAACTGACTTTGGTTGCTTGTGGTCAGAATTGCCTCGCAGATTTTTTTACCTGTTTGGATGTAAAGCCCTTGTAGTTCTTATTTCTGACTCCATAATAACAGCTAAGAAAAAATTACCTATTTAAACAAACAGGATTAGAGAGTTTATTCATGTTGGCAAGTCTGATCGGAGGTATCTTCGGTACTAAAAATGAGCGTGAGCTCAAACGCATGCGTAAAATTGTTGAACAAATCAATGCGCTTGAACCGACGATATCTGCTCTTAACGATGCAGACCTTTCTGCAAAAACTCAAGAATTCAAAGAAAGATTTAAAAACGGTGAAAGCCTAAATAAATTATTACCTGAAGCATTTGCAGTTTGTCGTGAAGCCGCAAAACGCGTGATGGGAATGCGTCACTATGATGTTCAGTTGATTGGTGGTATCACACTGCACGAAGGCAAAATTGCTGAGATGCGTACAGGTGAAGGTAAAACCCTGATGGGTACTTTAGCGTGTTACCTCAATGCATTGAGTGGTCAGGGTGTGCATGTCATCACCGTCAATGACTATCTTGCACAACGTGATGCTGAACTCAACCGCCCATTATTTGAGTTTTTGGGTTTAAGCATCGGTGTGATTTATTCGATGCAAATGCCTGCTGAGAAAGCACAAGCTTATTTGGCAGACATTACTTACGGTACCAACAACGAATTTGGTTTCGATTATCTACGTGACAACATGGTATTTTCTCTACAAGAGAAAAAACAACGTGGCTTAAGCTATGCGATCATCGATGAAGTTGACTCAATCTTGATTGATGAAGCACGTACACCACTCATTATTTCTGGACAAAGTGAAGATTCATCTCATTTGTATCAGTTGATTAATAGTATTCCACCAATACTACGTCCACAGAAAGAAGAAAAAGTGGCTGATGGTGGACATTTCTGGGTAGATGAGAAACAACGTACAGTTGAAATGACTGAAGTGGGTTACGAGACTGTTGAACAAGAATTAATTCGTATGGGATTGTTGGCTGAGGGTGAGAGTCTTTACTCAGCGACCAATTTGAATTTGGTTCACCATGTGACTGCTGCAATTCGCGCGCATTACTTATATCAAAAGAACGTTCACTACATTATTGGCATTAATCCTCAGACTCAAAAAGAAGAAGTGATTATTGTTGATGAGAGTACGGGTCGTACCATGCCTGGTCGTCGTTGGTCTGAAGGTTTACATCAAGCGGTTGAAGCCAAAGAAAATATGGAAATCCAGCCTGAAAACCAAACTTTGGCAACCACAACGTTCCAGAACTATTTCCGTTTATATAAAAAGCTTTCAGGTATGACAGGTACAGCTGATACTGAAGCTGCTGAAATGAAAGAAATCTATGGTTTAGATGTTGTTATTATCCCAACTCACCGTCCGATGGTGCGTAAGGATCATAACGACTTAATTTATTTAAATCGTAACGGTAAATACAACGCAATTATCGAAGAAATTACCAATATTCGTAAACAAGGTGTTGCGCCGATTTTGATCGGTACCGCAACGATTGAAGCAAGTGAAATATTATCTTCAAAACTGCTGCAAGCAGGGATTCATCATGAAGTTTTGAACGCAAAACAACATGAGCGTGAAGCAGATATTATTGCGCAAGCAGGTAGCCCAAATGCCGTCACGATTGCAACCAACATGGCGGGTCGTGGTACGGATATTTTGCTGGGTGGTAACTGGAAAGCAAAACTTGCCAAAATTGAAAATCCTAGCCCTGAAGACGAAGCTCGTTTACAAGCACAATGGGAAAAAGATCATGAAGATGTGTTAAATTCTGGTGGTTTACATATCATTGGTTCAGAGCGTCATGAATCACGTCGTATTGATAACCAGCTTCGTGGTCGTGCAGGTCGTCAAGGTGACCCAGGTGTATCACGCTTCTATTTATCACTTGAAGATGATTTGATGCGTATCTTTGCGGGTGATCGTGTCGTTGCGATGATGCGTGCAATGGGCTTGCAAGAAAATGAAGCCATTGAGCACAAAATGGTGAGTCGTTCGATCGAAAATGCGCAGCGCAAAGTTGAAGCACGTAACTTTGATATTCGTAAAAATCTATTGAAGTACGACGATGTAAATAATGAACAACGTAAAATTATTTACTCACAACGTGATGAGATTTTGGCAGAAAGTACATTACAAGATTATATCGAAGAGATGCATAAAGAGGTGATGAAAGGGGTAATTGCGAACTTCATTCCACCTGAATCAATCCATGATCAATGGGATATTCCTGGTCTAGAAACTGCTTTACGCACGGATCTAGGTATCGAGCTTCCTGTACAGCAGTGGTTAGATCAAGATCGCCGCTTGGATGAGGAAGGCTTGATTGCGCGTATTTCTGATGAAGTAATTGCACGTTATCGTCAACGCCGTCAGCAAATGGGTGATGAGTCAGCCGCAATGCTCGAACGTCACTTTATGTTGAATTCACTTGATCGTCATTGGAAAGATCATTTAGCAGCGATGGATTATTTACGTCAAGGGATCCATTTACGTGGCTATGCTCAGAAAAATCCTGAGCAAGAGTATAAGAAAGAAGCGTTTAATTTGTTCGTGAATATGTTGGGTATTATTAAATCAGATGTTGTAACTGATCTATCTCGCGTTCACGTACCAACAGCAGAAGAGTTGGCTGAATTAGAAGCTCAGCAACAACGTCAAGCTGAATCTATGCGTCTTTCTTTTGAACATGATGATGTTGATGGTTTAACAGGTGAAGTGACGATTTCTGAAGAGAGTGGTAGCTTATCTGGAAATGCAGTATTTCCAGTACCAGAAAGCCGTAATGCGCCATGCCCATGTGGTTCAGGTCTAAAATATAAACAATGTCACGGTAAAATTTAAAATTTTGACTTAGTTTGTATTCAAATGAAAAGCAGAGCATTTGCTCTGCTTTTTTACGAGAAGTAACTTGTGTCTAGAGCAACTTTGTAGTTTTATTATGAGAATTATCCTCCTTAATTGGATTCGCATTAAAAGCGGGAAGACAATGAAAAAGCCATTACAACTTTTAATTTTAGCGAGTGCTGCATTATCTGGCGTTGTACTTGCAGATAACGTTCCTCAAACGACTACGGTCGATAAAGTGCTTGCAGCAAAAGGGGCGACTACTGCTGAGGCGCAGGTTAAACGTGAAGTTACTACTGTGATTAGTCCACGTACAGGTATTCGTTATACTCTCGGTGATACAGGTAATCGTCCAATCGTGTTACAAACTGCGGCAATTGCACCAGCAAATTCTGCCAATATTAATCGTATCGTGGCATCAAATCCTGCTTTGTCTGCTAAGAGTCAGGAAAAAGCCAAGATTGCCCTGATTGGTGAGGCTGCGGTTCAGGGGGCAGATATGGCGGCCCAAACAGCCAGTGCTCAAGCACCTCAGACAAATCAATAATATTGTTTGGCAATAAAAAAGAGATGCTCAGCATCTCTTTTTTATAATCAGCTTTTATAAAAAGCTAGGTAAAAGTATTAGACCAATAATGATTGCAAACATCAGCCATTTTGCAAGATAGTAAACTTTACGATTACGTTGTTTTAAACCACGACCATAGTGATGTACAGCATAACCATACTTGAAAATTCGATTGATAAAACCAGTTTTATCTTGATCATCATTGGGTGAACTTGCAGCAGACATCACGTTTCGTCCGAACCAATGATTTACTTTCTGTGCCCAACCCCATTTCATTGGACGTTCAATATCGCAGAATAAAATAATACGTGTTTCATCTGTTTGATTATGTGCCCAATGGACATAAGTTTCATCAAAAACAGTGGCTTCACCATCTCTCCAAGAATAACGCTCCTGATCGACTTCAATGAAACAGTCATCGCTATTCGGTGTGACTAAACCTAAGTGGTAGCGAACAGAGCCCGCATAAGGATCACGATGTTTACCAAGATAACTACCAGATGGTAATTCAGTAAACATGGCTGCTTTTACTGAAGGAATACTTTCCAACAGAGCGACTGTTTTGGGGCAGAGTTGTTGTGCTGATGGGTGGCTATCTTGATACCATTTCAGATAAAAGCGTTTCCAACCGCGTTTAAAAAAAGTATTAAAACCAGCATCATTATTTTTTTCTGAAGCTTTAATTTGATTTTGAAGTTGGATCGCTTCTTCTCGAATCACTTGCCAGTTATCTTGTAATGGTTTCAGTTCTGGGAACTGCGCCACATCAAAGAACGGTTGGTTAGGCAGTTTAGAGAAACCAGTCATAAACATGTTAACTGGGGCTAGGAATGTAGAATGGTCGAATAATTGTCGAGATGCTTTTAATCGTTCCTTGCCACGATAATAAGTGTATAGGAAGCTGACTAAAAATACGGCAACGATAATCACTGCGTACATATATACAGTCGTCTAAAAAATAGGAGGGGAGTATTTTAGCACAAAAAATATTTTGCAGAATGTTGTTGTTAGACCAAGTGTAAAAGGCTTGAAATTGCCCGATAAATGGTTATCGGATGATTAATTAAATAAATCATCCGAGAATAAAAGGTGTGATTAAATTTGGTTATTTACATCATCATTTTTGGTTTCACGAATCAGTAAAAATGCAATTAAAGATAATACAGAAGCTAAGCTTAGATATAAACCGACAGCCCCTAAACCATAACTTTCTGCAAGTTGAGTCGCGATATAAGGTGCAAATGAAGCACCAAAAATTCCAGCTAAATTAAAGGTTAATGCTGAACCTGTATAACGTACTGATGTTGGAAAAATCTCTGAAAGCACAGTTCCAATTGGTCCATAGGTCAACCCCATGATTGAAAGTCCAATACACAAGAATAAAAACACCAATATTGGGCTACCCGAACCAAGGAATGGAGCGAAGCATAAGCCAAATAGTGCTGATAATACACAGACAGCGATTGATGTGGTTTTGCGTCCAAATTTTTCAGCTAAAATGGCTGAAACTGGAATAAATGCAGCAAAACACAAAGTTGCGGCTAGTTGAAGTTGTAAAAACTCACCTCGTGTATAGCCTAATTGAGTTGTTCCCCATGTTAGAGCAAATACTGTCGTAAGATAAAACACCACAAAAGTACAGATTGCCGCAATCGTACCGAGAATTAACATTGGTAGATGCTTGGTCATGACTTCTTTAAATGGCACATTGACTTCTTTTTGCTTATTTAGCACCTTTTGAAAGGCTGGTGTTTCATGCAGTTTTAAACGAATGTAGAGACCAACAAGAACCAATACAGCACTGGAAATAAATGGAACACGCCATCCCCAAGTCATAAAATCTTGCTCGGACATAAAGGCATTCAATAATAGAAATGAGCCTGTTGCCAAAATGAAGCCAATTGGCGCACCGAGTTGAGGAAACATACCATACCATGCACGTTTACCCTCTGGGGCATTTTCAGTGGCAAGTAAAACCGCGCCACTCCATTCACCGCCTAAGCCCAAGCCTTGTCCTAAACGGCATAAGGCAAGTAGCAATGGGGCAACAATGCCAATCTGGGCATAGGTTGGAAGCAGCCCGATACAGACAGTGGAAATTCCCATAGTGAGCAGGGCGGCAACCAGTGTGGCTTTACGCCCGATCCGATCACCCAGATGTCCAAAAATCGCCGCACCAATTGGGCGGGCAATAAAGGCGATGGCAAAGGTTGCCAGTGATTTGAGTACCGCAGCACCATCACTGCTTTCAGGAAAAAATAAATGGGGGAAAATCAGCACTGCCGCTGTGGCGTAGATATAAAAGTCGAAAAACTCAATCGTAGTACCCACCAGACTGGCAAATAATACCCGTACCTTTGAATTACTGGCCACTTCAGTGGTGACAGTCGTAGCGTTTGACGACATACAAAACCTTAATGTGATTTATTCAGGAAACAGTAAAACCTGTCCTGAAAATTTTTTTGAATGCGGAATTTACCCAGCAATCTGCCTGTGATGCATGGATTTATAATACATAGCAATAGATCGCTAAAAAGTGTAAACCTGCCCCTAATAGCACAAAAACATGCCAAATTGCGTGGCTATATCTTACCTTTTTTAACGCATAAAACAATGTGCCAACGGTATAGGCAAGTCCACCTGCAATTAATAGTTGAATTGCTTCTTTTGAAAGGTGGCGTTGCATATCATCCATGACCAAAACTGCCAACCATCCCATCACAAGATAAGCGGCTAATGAAACTTTTTGAAAGCGATGAATAAAAACTAACTTAAATAGCGTGCCAATCAGTGCAATGACCCATAAAGCAATCAGTAAATAGTGGGCTTTAGCTGTCGGAATCGCGATGCTCAGAAATGGGGTATATGTACCTGCGATGAGATAATAAATCGCAGTATGGTCCAGTTTTTTATACCAATAGCGTTTACGCTCATCTTGAGCAAAATGATAAATCATTGAGCTACTCAGTAATAAGACTAAGCTAAAACCATATACCCATAAACTGAACCATTGTCCTAAAGGCAGCTGTTGACCTTTAATAATGAGTAAGATAGAAGCAATCAGTGCTAATACAGCTCCAATACCATGACTATAAGCATTAATTCGTTCTTCTTTCGGGTCATAGCTCAACAAGGTATTTACGGTCATCAGATTTATTGTTTGCATAAAAATACAACTGTATCGTAATGCAATTTCCCTTTTAAAGTAAGACGCTTTAGAATTTAGTTTCTATTTGTCAGGTTTTCATTATGTTTGCGCCGAAATTTTCTTTTGAACAAGAGCAGCAGTTTTTCTTGGATATCCAGCAATCTATTGAAAATAAAAGCTTTGAACGACTGATTCTCAGTCAGTACAAGGGTGATGTGGCAGATCTGGAAAAAATGACTTTTCGCATGATTGAGTTGCAGGGGCAGGCAACACTGTCTTGTTTATATCATCACACCACTCAGGATGTGACTAAAAATTACACTCTAACTGATGGTGTAGAAAAGATTGCTGAGTTACTGAATCTATCTAAACAAGCTAATTTATTCACTTTGAATCAAGATATCCAATTAAAGAAAAATAAAAAGAAAGCGATGTTAAATTATCAAAAAAAGCAAACATCAGTACTTAAAGTTGAACAACAACAGCACAATCGTGAAAAGCAACGTTATGTACAGCAGCAAAGTCCTTTTTTAAGACATTTAGGCATTACAGATGAAAAAGGCCAGATTGTTCCAAGTATGGCGCGAAAGTGGAAGCAGATTAATAAATTTATTGAAATCTTTTCAAATGCCTATGAACAGATTGATGCTTCGCAACAGCAATTAAATATCGTTGATTTTGGTTCAGGTAAAGGTTATTTAACTTTTGCATTGTATGATTATTTACAGTCGCAACAAAAAACACCATTGATCACAGGAGTGGAATTGCGTTCCAACTTAGTCGAGTTTTGTCAGAATGTAGCTGATCAGGTAGGTTTCAATCATCTTGATTTCTTTGAAGGTGATGTACGTAGTTATCAACCTGAGAAATTGGACGTGATGATTGCTTTACATGCCTGTGATATTGCCACCGATTTTGCGATTCATACAGGTATTCGTCTGAATGCTTCAATGATTATGTGTGCGCCATGTTGTCATAAAGAACTTCGCCCACAATTACATAGCCCAGAAGTATTACAGCCGATGCTGCAATTTGGTATTCATGCGGGGCAACAGGCTGAAATGTTGACGGATACCCTACGTGCCTTATTACTGAAAGCATATGGTTATGAAACCAAAGTATTCGAGTTTGTTGCCTTAGAACATACCAGTAAAAATAAAATGATTTTGGCGACGAAACGTAAAGCACTTCAACAGCCTGATCCAAAAATTATGCAACAAATCCAAGCCTTAAAAGCCATGTATGGCATTGAAAAACAAAGCCTAGAATTATTATTGCAAGATCAAATGCCAATCGAAAATATTGGCTGCAAATGTTAATCAAGTCTGGGGATTGTATGTATCAGGTCAAACACGGACGTTGGGATCAATTACAGCAAGATGCTAAATTGATCCGAACGCAGGTTTTTATTTGTGAACAAGGTATTACTGAAGCAGATGAGTGGGATGATCAAGATCTGATTTCTCAGCATTTTGTGATCTATGATCAAGACCAGCCAATCGCGACTGCACGTTTACTCGAAAATAACAGTGTAGGGCGGGTTGCTGTACTAAAAGCCTATCGGGGGCAAGGTCTTGGACAAATGATTATGCTAGAAATTATTAGTTATGCTCAAAAGCAACGTCGATCAGTATTGACATTATCCTCTCAAGTCCATGCGATCTCATTCTATAAAAAGCTAGGTTTTACTGTACAAGGTAATTCATATGATGAGTGCGGAATTCCGCACATTGAAATGACGATGAGTCTAAACACTTTATAGATAAAAATCATATTGAGAGGGCTTACTCAATAGATCATGATTGTCTAAGTTTATACTCTAATGCTACTTTTTTGGGCTCTGCTCAATAACTTCTGATGCAGCAGAAGCATGTTCATGTTGAGCAAGTTCTTTCTCTTGTTGGGCTTTACGCTGTGCACCAGGCATATAATCAGGTTCTTGAGACATTGCTAAATAAAAAAAACTGAGAAATATGGTACTTAATACGCCCACAATAATGACAAACTTCCATCCTAATACCGTTTCTTCATTTGAGTTTTTTTGTGGTGATGGTTGATTGCTCATAATAAATTCCAAAAATTAAAATTTTAAGGTTGCAGCATTAATCAATAAAATTAATAAAACCTTAAATATTATATGGCTTTCAAATTACCTTGGGGAATTTATTTATATTTTGTATTTGATTCAATGCGTAAGAGTCTGCAAAAGTCAGTTAAAAAAATCGCATTGTAGATATTGAAAATAGAAAAAGCATAAATGATTGAATAATTTGGGATAGAAACAACTAAATTATTCAATCATGATTCATTCAAGATTTGGTCGTGTAGACTCAGAGGTTCTTCCAATCCTCAATCGCTTTTAAACCCGTTTCTATACCTACATCGTAGCTATAGCGAATTTTTGCTTTGTTTTTAGAAAGTCGACCTGCCATGTTTTTTAGATCAGGGGGGCAAACTTCAAGAATTTGTTGTTTTGAGGCGGAGCGAACAAATTGCACCGAATCATTATAACGTTGAGTTCTGTTGAGCAAGCTTTGTGCAAAACCACGTTTTTGTTTAAACACATATTTAGCAAGCAACTGATCACCTTTGCTACTAGCTTTATAATAATTCTTTGGCCGTGTTCGCAATACCATAAGTTTCGAAACATCATGTTGCTGAGCAGCCCAATGTATTGGGAGGGCATCCGCAACACCACCATCAAAGTAGGGTTCACCAAATACGTCAACTGCTTGACGTGTGAGGACGGGGATAGAACTAGATGCTCTTAATCCATCTAAAATATTGTCTTTAGATGCTCTGATATAAGTGGCTTCACCTGAAATCGCATGGGTGAGCACCATATAAAATTCAGGATGATTTTCAAATAGATGTGTCTGATTTAAAGGATATTCTTTTTCAACTACATCCCACATCCATTTTAAATCCAATAAATCGCCGCCTTTAAAGAAGCGACCGTAATGAATAAACTCAGAGCGAAGGGAATAATCTAAATAGATTTGTAGAGTACGGCCTTGCTGAGCAGCTAAGTAATTTGCGACATTGGTTGAACCAGAAGAAACACCAACACATAGGTCAAAAGGATTAAATTGTTGCTGTAAAAATGCATCTAAGACACCGCTGGTAAATGCACCACGCATTCCACCACCTTCAACAACCAGTGCCTGACGATTTTGGTGAAGCATTGAAAATCTCGAATAACATGATAAATCCCTGTTTAACACGGATTCATCATGATCGACAATAATATTTTAGTGATGATGTTCATGCTCCGCATGCATTGTTTCGGTTGTCATCGATGACTCTGACATTTCAGATTGAGCTGCTGCTTTCTTCTGATTCATTGGCATATAGTCTGGTTCGTTGTTCATCGCCAAGTAAAAAATCACCATAAAAAGAAAACTTAAAATACAGGTGATAATGAGTGCTTTCCAACCCCAAGGTGAGGTTTCTGGACAGAGTTTTTCAGACATAGGATTTTTCCTAAAGAGAGAAAATAAATAGCCTTATAGCATAAAAGTATAATTCACTCCGTGTGCAGATGTTAATAAGCAAATCAAAAATCGACTTTTGTCCAATATGGATTACAGGATCGGATTGTTAAAATAGTCATAGTATTCAATACAATGAACACAGATTCTTTCAAGGTAGATAAGAAACTGAGCCTTTTTAAAGGCTAATTATCTATTTTGAAGATCATAATAATATTGATGAAAAACAAAATGTGATGGAGAAAAGAATGATTTTGGATTCAACGGATACGGATATTTTTGCAGCTGTTACGCAGTTTTATGTACGTTTAAGACGGGTAACGGGGCGTGTGGTTGATGTGCTTTATATGGTGGAAAATCAAGAATATGCACAGCATCTCATTGATTATGCTAAAACAATAGATGATACTGAGTTGCAAAGCCATGTGAATCATCTCACACGATCTTTTAATCTCGTGAAAGTGCCAGTTGTGGTAGAACAACCTGAGCAAGTTGTGGAACGACCTGTGCCTCAAAGAGTTTGGTTCTTAGGTTAAACCTTACTTTTTAAAGATCTAAAATAAATATTCCTCCCCCTTTGATCAAAGAGGGAGGACATACAAACAGCTTAGTTTAGAAGCGTCATACTATTTAAATACTTCACCTGATTCAGCATGTTTTCTAAGTAATGCAGGTGCTATAAAGCGTTCGCCATATTTAGAAGCTAATTCTTCTGAGCGCTGGAGAGATTTCTCAATTCCATTTTGGTTTAGGAACTGGATTGCTCCTCCTGTCCACGGTGCGAAACCGATTCCAAAAATCGAGCCGACATTGGCATCAATGACTGATTCTAGAACGCCTTCCTCATAGCAGCGTAAAGTATCGAGTGCCTGAACAAACAAGAAACGATCAATCATATCTTGTTCGGAAATATCATTGGCTTTCGTCCAGCGGCTGAGTCCATCCCACAAATGTTTTTTGCCATTTTCAGGATATTCATAGAAGCCTGCACCCGCTGCCTTACCTTTACGATTCAGCTCGTGAATCATGGTGTGAACTACTTCATCTACAGGAGTTTTTGGTAATTCCTTACCCTCAGCCTGTAGGGCTTTACGGGTTTCACTCGCAACATGTTCAGTCAGAGTTAAAGAGACTTCATCCTGAATCGCAAGTGGGCCGACTGGCATACCTGCCTTGAGTGCCGCCATTTCAATTTTGGCTGGATGAACACCTTCAGCAAGTAGGCGCATACCTTCTTGAATGAACGTACCAAAGACACGACTGGTAAAGAAACCACGACTGTCATTCACCACAATTGGCGTTTTAGCAATTTGTTGTACAAAGTCATAAGCCTTCGCCAATGTTTCTGCCGAAGTTTCCTTCCCCTTGATAATTTCAACCAACTGCATTTTGTCTACAGGGCTAAAGAAATGTAAGCCAATAAAGTTTTTGGTATCTTTACTTGCAGTCGCTAAACCCGTGATTGGTAAGGTAGACGTATTCGATGCAAAAATGCCACCTTCAGCTAAATACTGTTCAGCTTCTTGAGTCACCTTAGCTTTGAGTTCTTGATTTTCAAATACTGCTTCAATAATTAAATCACAGCCTTGTAAATCAGCTGCATTAGCAGTAGCCGTAATAAGCGCTAACACTTGATCGCGTTTTTCCGCTGACATACGACCCTGTGAAACACGTTTATCAAGTAGCTTTTGCGAGTAAGCTTTGCCTTTCTCTGCATTTTCAACAGATACGTCTTTGAGTACGACAGGAATGCCTTTGATTGCGGTTGAGTAGGCAATCCCTGCACCCATCATGCCTGCACCTAAAACACCGACTTTCTTCGCTTGCCATTTAGCAATTTCAGTAGGACGACTCGCACCTGATTTAATTGCATTTAGACCATGCCAAAACGTACCGATCATGTTCTTGGAAATCTGACCTACTGTCAGTTGTGTAAAGTAACGTGACTCGATACGTAAAGCGGTATCCACATCGACTTGCGCACCTTCAACCGCAGCCGCCATGATTGCTTCAGGGGCAGGGTAGCAGCCTTTGGTTTTGTCACGTAGCATTGCAGGAGCAATCGCAAGCACTTGTGCAACCGCAGGAGTGCTTGGACTGCCACCCGGGATTTTGTAGCCTTTCACATCAAATGGTTGCTGTGCTGCTTTTGTAGAAGGTGGATTAGCTTTTACCCAAGCAATGGCTTTTTCTAACAGCTCTTGTTCATTCTCAGCCGTGTCATGTACCAAACCAAGAGATTTTGCTTTATCGACACCAAATTGCTTACCTTCCATGAGGAACGGGAATGCATTTTGTAAGCCGAGCAGACGCACCATACGGACGATACCACCGCCACCTGGAAGTAAACCTAAAGTCACTTCAGGTAAACCAAATTTAGTTTTTGGATCATTGATTGCAATACGATAATGACAACCTAAAGCGATTTCCCAACCACCACCAAGCGCAGTGCCGTTTAAAGCTGCAACAACAGGCACACCTAAAGTTTCGATTGTGCGTAAGTCACCTTTGAGTTTTTCAATCATCTTGAAAAATTCAGTGGCGTGTTCAGGTTGTACCTGAATCAGCTCATCTAGGTCACCACCAGCAAAGAAGGTTTTCTTAGCTGAACGGAAAATAATACCTTTCAGATCAGTTTCAGCTTTAAGCTTTTGACTGACTTCATCTAAAGCATTACGGAACTCTGCATTCATGGTGTTTGCAGATTGACCAGATGAATCTAGTGTAAGAATTACAATATTGTCAGCGTTTTTTTCGTATTTAATAGCGCTCATGTTGTTCTCCTTACACCAACTCGATAATGGTAGCGATACCCATACCACCACCGACACATAATGTTGCTAGACCACGTTTTTTACCTTGACGCTCTAATTCATCTAACAAAGTTCCTAGAATCATGGCACCAGTTGCACCCAATGGATGTCCCATCGCAATCGCACCACCATTGACGTTGACTTTCTCAGCAGGAACTTTCAGTTCTGTAATAAAACGCATCACCACAGCTGCAAAAGCTTCATTCACTTCAAATAAATCAATATCGTTGATGCTCAAGCCTGCTTTTTCTAATGCTTTACGTGCAGCAGGGGCAGGACCAGTCAACATAATGGTTGGATCTGTACCGACTAATGCAGTTGCAAGCACCTTGGCACGAGGTTTTAAACCTTGCTCTTTGACTGCTTTTTCAGAAGCCAATAACACCACCGCAGCACCATCGACGATACCTGATGAGTTACCTGCATGATGAACGTGATTAATTTTTTGCGCTTCAGGATACTTCTGTAAAGCAACAGCATCGAAGCCCATTTGACCCATCATTTCAAAGCTAGCATTCAGTTTTGCTAAACCTTCAACTGTGGTATTCCCTTTGATAAATTCATCTTTTTCTAAGATTGTTACACCTGCATGATCTTTCACAGGCACAACTGATTTATCGAAATAACCATTTGCCTGAGCGGCAGCAGCCTTTTGTTGCGAACCGACCGCAAATGCATCTACATCTGCGCGGCTATAACCATCTAAAGTTGCGATTAAGTCTGCACCTACACCTTGTGGAACAAAAGACGATTTCAAATTGGTTTCTGGATCAAGCGCCCATGGACCACCATCAGAACCCATTGGAATGCGTGACATTGACTCCACACCGCCAGCAACCACAACATCTTCCCAACCTGAACGAACTTTTTGTGCTGCCAAGTTCACCGCTTCTAAACCAGAAGCACAGAAGCGGTTGATTTGGACACCTGCGACATCATCATTCCAACCTGCAGCAATCGCAGCAGTTTTGGCAATATCCCCACCTTGATCACCAATCGGTGTCACACAACCGAGAACGATATCATCGACTTTAGATGTGTCGAGTTGATGGCGTTGTTGTAATTCATTTAATAATGTTGTGAGTAAAGTAATTGGTTTTACTTCATGTAATGAGCCGTCTTTTTTTCCTTTTCCGCGTGGTGTGCGAATGGCATCAATAATATAGGCCTCGCTCATAGCTGTTCCTTGTATTGCCTTAAATTAAAATCATCGTGCTTCGAGTGTACTCAATTTAAGTGGCAGTGCAATGATGATAAACATTGGCAAGCTTGATGTTTTTCGCCAATTTTAATCGTTAAAATGGCATGCATAAATAAAATAAGGAAAACAGCATGAGTCAAATCCAGTTTTTTAGCAGTCAGGCTGGGGGAATACAGTTAGAGCTTAATCTGGGACAGGAAACTGTTTGGTTAAGTCAGGCATAGATGGCAGAGTTGTTTGGCACAAAACGCCCTGCAATTACCAAACATTTGGGAAACATCTTTAAAGTTGGTGAACTTGAACAAAGTTCAGTATGTTCCATTTTGGAACATACTGCGAGTGATGGCAAAATTTATCACACTCAGTTTTATTTTATTGAAAGAGATTGTTGAATAATAAAGAGATCGGTCCGTATTCTCAAAGTCAGCGGAATAGATAGCCTGAGCTTTCAGACTATCTATATGCAGTGATTTATAAATGCTGTCCGTGTAGTTGGCGATATAAACCAGGCGTAACACCTGTCCATTTCTTGAAGGCACGGTGGAAGGTACTGGTTTCGCTAAAGCCAACTTGTTGAGCAACATCTTCAAGGGTAAGGTTTGGTGTTAATAATAAATGAATTGCAGCATCACGACGTAAGGCATCTTTGACCCCTTGATAGCTTTTACCTTCCGCAGCCAAACGACGACGCAATGTTTGAGGTGATAAATACAACATTGATGCAACATCATTGAGGGTTGGCATTTCTTCACCAATTTGGCTCTTCAATACATCTCGGATACGTGAAGTGAGTGAGTTGGTATTCTTGAATTTTACCAGTAATTGTGCAGGTGCCGCTTTCAAAAACTCTTCTAAGGTTTTGTCATCTTGGCGTATTGGTAAATCTAGATAATCAGCAGCAAATGTGATTTCCGTACGTTGTGCATCGAATTGCATCACAGGCGCAAAGAACAGCGCATCATATTCATCTGCGTGGTTAGGGCGTTCATAGCCAAAATGAACACGTTCCAGTGGCAGGCGGCGTTCGATTAACCATGATGCAAGTCCATGCCAAATCATCAGCATGCTTTCAGTAATAAAATGATCAGGGTCAAGCGCTTTAGGAATGTGAGGCACTAAACGTGCTTCATGCTTGTCACGTTCCAAGCTTACCGACCATTCATCTCCAAACAATTTGTAGAACTGGGAGGAGAGTTCCAGTGCCTGTCCAAGTGTTTTCGAATGTATGATTAATTGGCACATAATGGCAAATGTACCTAAACGACGAGGCTGTACATCAAAACCAACGTGTTCGTCTTGGGTGACCATCCATAACATTTTGACAAAACGAGTATATTGCTCAGGGGAGATTCGCGCTTTGGGTTGACGCAGCAGTTCTGCCTCAATTCCAACATGTGAAAGTAATGTTTCAACGTCCATGCCTAGGCGTTTTACACCTGTTAAAGCCGCATTCACGAAGTGGATGCTGATCGTATCACGGCTCATATTGAATCCTTCAGTTTCTTTACTATTCACGATAATTGACCTAAATAACCGTCTAAAATATCTAATTGAGCAATTGACAAGAAAAAATATTGCTCACTAAGTACATGTTAAATTGCCGAAACGATCAAGGTAAATGGCTGAACATGACATTGTTTTTCTGTTTATCCGAACCTAGTATAAAAGAAAATTTGAACAATATGAGTAAAAATTATTATGCCATCTGCTTTAAAAGGATTGAAAGTTCTAGATTTTTCTACTTTATTGCCTGGTCCATTTGCAAGTATGTATCTTGCGGATATGGGTGCAGAAGTGATCCATGTGGAATCTCCAACGCGTCCAGATCTCGTGAGAATTATGCCACCCTATGCCAATGGGCAAGCCACTGCACATAGTTATCTGAATCGAAATAAACAGTCGATTGCGCTTGATCTAAAAGATCCAAACAATATTGAACTGATCAAAAATAAAATTTCTGAGTTTGATATTGTCTTGGAACAGTTTCGTCCTGATGTCATGCGCCGTTTAGGTTTGGACTATGAGACTTTGGCAGAGATTAATCCACGTTTAATCTATTGCTCGATTACGGGATATGGCCAAACAGGAAGTTATAAAGATCGTGCTGGGCATGATATTAACTATCTGGCCCTTGCAGGGATTTCTGGGCATAGTGGCCGTCAAGATAGTGGCCCACCACCACTTGGAATTCAAATTGCGGATGTGGCAGGTGGTTCTTTGCATGCGGTGATTGGTATCTTAGCTGCGGTTGTTGAGCGTCAACGTAGTGGTCTTGGACAATATATTGATATTTCCATGACAGATTGTGTGGCAAGTTTAAACAGCATGGCTGCTTCAGCGAGCTTGGCAGGTCAGACGCCACAAGCACCAGAACAAGGGATGTTAAATGGTGCGAGTTTTTATGATTATTATGAAACCAAAGATGGGCGTTATTTCTCAGTCGGAAGTTTAGAGCCACAATTTATGGCGGGTTTGGCAGCGGCTTTAGAATTGCCATTACTTCTTGCCAAAGGCACATCATTTGATCCTGAAGACCGCCAAGCGGTGAAACAAGCATTACAAGAAAAGTTTAAAAGCCAAGATTTTGTAGTATGGCAGCAACTTTTTAAAACCTTAGATATTTGTGTGGAACCTGTCTTGAGCCTTGACGAAGCATTGGTCTCTCCAATTGCTGAACAACGTGGTTGGGTCGTGGATGTACCATTATCTGAAAATAGTGAACAAACCGAAGCGCAATTGGCATGTCCAATTAAGTTCTCACGTTCACAAATTAAATATGCCTTTATTGGTCAGGGTCTAGGTGAGGGTAAGTGGTAGACAATATGTGAGATTCATCACTGTATTGTTAAGATGTTGTATAGATCTACTTCGATCTCAATAAAATTCTAGGTTGACAAGATACTGAGGCGCAGTGATGTTCGTTGCAGCAACCCAAGATAATTATCTTCGTGCATTCAATGTTTCAAATGGCGATAAGTTATCGGAAGCACTTTTACCTGCGGGTGGACAGGCGACTCGAATGACCTATGAAATCAATGGCAAGCAATATGTGGTGATTATGGCGGGTGGGCATGGTTCATTTGGGACGAAAAAAAGGTGATTATTTAGTCGCTTACACATTGCCAGATAAGAACTAATTTCATTTAGAAAATGATTGTAAAAGCTCAGATTTGTCTGAGATTTTTCTATTTGTGGCAATTAGATAGGCTTATCAATAAAATCGTTATTAAATATGCAAAAAAAGCATTTTGTTGATGAATAAAAGCTCGCTATGCTAGTCACCTTTATAATGAATGACTAGCCATACGCCATGTATTTATATACGGATTTCGATCAACAACTGATTAACCAACGTGTTGCTCAGTTTCGCGATCAAACAGAACGCTATTTAGCAGGAAAATTGACCGAAGACGAATATCGTCCATTACGTTTGCAAAATGGTCTGTACGTGCAACGTTATGCACCTATGCTCCGTATCGCTGTGCCGTATGGCTTGATGAATACTAAACAACTCAGAAAAATTGCTGAAATTGCGACTGAATATGATCGTGGTTATGCCCACGTTTCAACTCGTCAAAATATTCAGTTGAACTGGCCTGCTTTAGAAAATGTACCTGATATTCTTGCTGAGCTAGCAACAGTACAAATGCATGCAGTACAAACCTCAGGTAACTGTATTCGTAATACCACGACTGATCAGTTTGCAGGTGTGGTTGCAGGTGAGATTGCAGACCCACGTCCGACGTGTGAATTGATTCGTCAGTGGAGTACTTTCCATCCTGAATTTGCCTTCTTGCCACGTAAGTTCAAGATTGCAGTTTCTGCTTTAGAAGAAACGGATCGTGCTGCAACAGCTTTCCATGATATTGGTGTTTATATCGTTCGCAATGAAGCGGGCGAAATGGGCTATAAAATCATGGTTGGTGGTGGCTTGGGCCGTACCCCAATCATTGGTAGCGTAATCCGTGAGTTCTTGCCACGTGAAGATTTGATTGCTTATTTAGAAGCGACCTTACGTGTCTATAACTTGCATGGTCGTCGTGATAACAAATACAAAGCACGTATTAAGATTTTGGTGAAAGCATTAACACCACAGGTATTTGCCGAAAAAGTTGAAGCCGAATTTGAACACACACGTGAAGCATTGAAGATTCAGCCTGAAATCTTGAAAAAATTGGATGAAGAATTCACTCCGTTTGATTATCAAGAGTTAGACGATCAAGATTTCACAGCATTGTTTGCTGAATATCCTAAATTCAAACAATGGTTCAACGTGAATACCAATGCACATAAAGTCAAAGGCTATCGTATTGTGACGATTTCTTTGAAACGTGCAGGCGTTGCCCCTGGTGATATGACTTCTGAAGAAATGAATTTAATTGCTGACTTGGCAGATAAATACACCTTTGGTGAATTCCGTACCACACATGAACAAAATATTTCACTTGTGGATGTACCACAAAAAGATTTATTTGAATTATGGCAAACCTTAGAACAGAACAATATGGCACGTGCACATATTGGTTTTATTACCGATATTATTTGCTGTCCGGGCGGTGATTTCTGTTCATTGGCCAATGCGAAATCAATTCCAATTTCAGAAGCGATTAGCCGTCGTTTTGATGATTTAGATACGATCTATAATCTTGGTGAACTTGATCTGAATATCTCAGGCTGTATGAATGCTTGTGGTCATCACCATGTGGGTAACATTGGTATCCTTGGTGTAGATAAAAAAGGTGCAGAATTTTATCAAATCACGCTAGGCGGTAACGCGAATCATGATGCGTCTATCGGTGATATCTTAGGACCATCTTTTGCTGCTGATGCAGTGCCTGATATCATTGAAGAAATCCTAAATACTTACCTTGATCTACGTACTGAAGGTGAGCGTTTTATTGATACGTATCGCCGTGTTGGCATCCAACCATTTAAGGAGCGTGCTTATGCTTAATACATCGCTACAAGTGCTGTTCAAAGATGGCACGATTGCTGATAATACTTATCAAGTGATTGCTGAAGATGGCGTAATTCCACAAGGTGATGTGGTTGTAACAATGGCTCAGTTAGATCAATTGGTAAATATACAAGCTAAAAAAGCGTTATACATTACTGTTAATGATTCACCTGAAACTCATCAATTTCCATTAAATGAATTAGATGCGATCTTCATTGAGTTCGCAGGTTTCAATGATGGACGTGGTTATTCATTTGCAGCATTATTACGCCGTCAGGGCTATCAGGGTGAATTGCGTGCAGTGGGTGATGTGTTCAAGGACGTTTTAAACTATTTAAAACGTTCAGGCTTTGATAGCTTTGTTATCAAAGAGGGCAAGGACATTCACGAAGCAGCTGCTGGACTTCAAGATTTCACCAATCCGTATCAAGCTTCAACTGCTGTGCCACAAGCGAGTTACCAAACAGGTGCTTAAGCTCATTTAAGTAAAAAAGCTGAACTCAGGTTCAGCTTTTTTTATTGCGTATCATTTAAGACTTATAGATTGAAGAATAACAATGCTGACCTTTATTGCAAAAATAAATCCTGGGGTGATTTGGCTGCTTTTCGCCATCGCAACTGATGTGCTCTCAACTTTTTATTCTGCCAAAGCAAATGGATTAGTGAATAAACTCGATCAAGGAATCGCCTTGGTTTTATATCTTGTTTCTTTTACTTGTGCTGCGATTGCATTGAAGTATATGCAAGCTGGGATTTTATATGTGCTTTGGTCTGGGCTAGGTGTTATTGCGACAGCTGCTTTAGCAAAAGTTTTTTTAGGGCAGCATATTGATTTAGCAGGGTGGGTTGGGATTGGATTTATCACTATCGGATTAATGATTATTGCTCAGTATTCTAATATTGATGTTTAATAAGGAATATAGAATGACAGTTATTTTTAAATTTGTTATAAAAAATTAAAGCATTTATTTAGAAAGAACATGTTTAAATTTTTAAAAAAGATATTTTGTTCATCTGAGCCATATATAAATACAGCTGAAATATTGGCAGAACGCCAAGCATTTGAGCAAACACATATATCGAATATTCCTCAGCCTGAACCAGAAATCGCAGATATTCCATTTATTAGAAAGAGTTTGGATGAGTTGATATGGTTACTGAGAGATTATGATGGCTATGCACGACAACGGACATTAGAACATTTAAAAGATTGCTACGAACAAGAATTATTTCCTGCCTTATTATTTCGTTTAAGTGATTATATAGAAATAAATCGAGAGTTGGCAGCACAACATTTTCAACGTTGGAGTCAGCGTCCTGAATTTACTCAATTGTGTATAGACCATTTTTTACAAATTGCCGCAGTACAACAACGTGTACGCACTGTCCCTGAAATTGAAAATTTATTACTGAATACCGTAGCGAAAAATAAAGATTATTTGCAGCACACAGTCAGTTCTGAACAAGGTCAATTACCTCGTGTACTATTGACTTATATTGTAGAACATCAATGGATTGAGCAAGAGCAATTACTTGAATTATCTAAGGTTGCGAAAGATCAAATTGTGCGTAAATTTTGGTTAGATCATATTATTCAAAATGAATCAGCGCAAAAATTATTATTTGAATTGAAGTATAGCCAATTTAGAGATGTGCAATATCATTTATTCGATGTTCTGTATCAACGAAAAATTCTAAATACTGACGATATCATTGACTTATGGCATAGTCGTTTTTTATCTGTGATGGATTATGCTTATTTTGCATTAAGACAACAAAATTTTGATTTTGAAAATTATTTTAATCAGCATCCGATTACGTTGCTCAGTTCCCAACAGGCGAAAATTCGAGCATATCAATGGGTTTTGTTTAAAGGGGAGCAAGCGCAGTTTTTTGAGATCATTGAAAAAATTGAAATCATTTCGATTGCGAATGCTTTAGTTCTATTTGCTTTAAAACAAAACTTTATTCAACTTTATCAGTATTTAGATTATTTTACGTTAACACAGCAGAAGTTATTATCACATCAGTTTTTTAAAGCAAAAGCCTATAGCACAACTCAGCCAACATTGGATGAGTTAGAGCAGTATCTTCAATTAACTACAGCAGATATATCATTCGAGCACAGACTTAATTTAACCCAAAACTATGATTTATGGGATCAGGTCTATTGGTTTGTAACACAGCAAAAATATGTACAGACAGAAGAAGAGCAGCAGAATTTTGATGATCAAGTAAAATATCGTTTACAGTTTTTGCACTATAGAATTTATCCGCCAAGATGGACAGTTGTGCAAAAGGATGAGATGAAACAACATCTTCCAATATTTGCACAAAAGTATCCTGAAATTTTTAATGAGATGGATATTAAGAAGATGTTAGACAAGTATTTTAGTTAATTCATAATAAAAGCGATGCAATATGAGACATATTGCATCAAAACATTGAGGTGTTTTAAATAGTTGAGTCAAGCTGACAATTGACCATCCACTTGATTCCGAACTGATCTGTGAAAGCACCATACAGTGCGCCCCAAAAGGTTTTTTCTAATTGCATTTCAATATGGCCACGTACAGAAAGCTGGTTGAATAAACGTCGTGCCTCCATTTCATCGTGTTCAATATTGATTGAAATATAATGATTGTTGCCTTGGGTGAAAATACTATTCGGAGAGCAGAACTGATCATTAACGTCTGAACCCATGAGTACGGTATATTCATTAATAGGTAAGGAAACATGCAGAATTAAGCATTTATCTGCTTCTGATAACATAACCCCTTCTGTAGGTGGCATATCACCATAGCGACTGATCATTGCGAACTCACCACCAAAAACAGATTGGTAAAAAATAAATGCTTGTTCAGCTTGTCCTTTGAAATTGAGGTAATGGTTGAGCTGCATGAGGAAACTCCTTGTTGTTTTTTTATACAGCCCATAACTTATCGGGATTTTGATAATTGGTGCATTATTTTTTGTAATTATGAAAATAAAAAATCCTGCACTTGGCAGGATTTTTAGTTAATCGAATTAATGATTAGATCAATTCAATTGCAACTGCTGTTGCTTCACCACCACCAATACAAAGCGCCGCAACACCTTTTTTACCACCAGTGCGTTTAAGTGCATGAATCAACGTCAAAATGATACGTGAACCCGTAGAGCCAACTGGATGACCAAGTGCACAAGCACCGCCATTAATATTGACTTTTTCTGTATCTAATTTGAAGTCATCAATTGGGCACATTGTAACCATTGCAAAAGCTTCATTGATTTCCCAAAGATCAACATCTTGTGCATCCCAACCAGCTTTTTTCAAAACTTTTTCAATCGCCCCTACAGGAGCAATCGTAAATTCAGAAGGATGTTGAGAGTTTGATGCGGTTGCAATAATTTTTGCTAAAGGTTGTAAACCACGTTGAGTAGCGACTTCACTAGAGGTTAACACTAAAGCAGAAGCGCCATCAGAAATTGAACTCGCATTTGCCGCAGTAATCGTACCGTCTTTTGCAAAAGCAGGTTTCAAACTTGGAATTTTGTCAATTTTTGCATTTAATGGTTGTTCATCTTGATCAACAACAACATCACCTTTACGGCTAGACACTGTTACTGGAACGATTTCATCTTTGAAATAACCTTCAGTAATTGCTTTCTGTGCACGTTGTAGAGAACGTATAGCGAAATCATCCATTTGTTCACGTGTATAGCTACGTTTATTTGCCATATCTTGTGCAAATGATCCCATTAAGCGGCCAGTTTCTGCATCTTCTAAACCATCAAGGAACATATGATCCTTAATTTCACCATGACCCATGCGATAACCTGCACGTGCCTTAGGTAAAACATAAGGAGCATTGGTCATTGACTCCATACCACCCGCAACCACGATTGCAGCACTACCAGCTTTGATCATATCTGCAGCTTGCATCACAGCTTTCATGCCAGAACCACAAAGTTTGTTAATGGTTACTGCACCAGTAGAATCTGGCAAACCTGCTTTACGCATAGCTTGACGAGCTGGACCTTGTTTTAAACCTGCTGGTAACACACAGCCCATGATTACTTCTTCTACATCAGTAGGCTGTAATCCCGAACGAGCAATTGCTTCTTTAATGGTGATTGCACCTAATTCGGGTGCAGTTGCGCTTGATAATGCGCCTTGGAAGCCGCCCATTGCTGTACGAGCGCCATTGACAATTACGATGTCAGTCATTGTGTGTCTCCAGACTTATAATTTGCAGAGAATGTTCAAAACCTATGCAGTATATTAAAAAAAGCATGCGAATAAAGTATTTTACGTCGTTTAGGCTAGACTGAAGAGTTTTTAACACGTGGTAATTTCTTTACTACGTATGTGCCCCATATTGCTGAGAATTAATTGAGTATGATGATTAGAATCATTCATACAATAAAAGAAACTTCCATTTGAGCCTCTTGGTAGCCCTGTATCACCTTGGAAAGTAAGTGAATTTATTCTTAATGTACCCCTCCAATCTAATTTCCCATACTTATAATGAAATGCTGTGGAATACAATAAAGGATCATTTGAATCACGTTGCCGGTTAGCATTTAAATCAAGGAATCCGATTAGTCCACTGTTCCAATCTGAATCGCAGCTAGTTAAGTCTTTACTTGCGCATAAAGTCACATTTTTATGATGAATCTGTGCGTCAGATTTGGATTTTTGTATGTAAATTGTGAGTGTTCTTTTCATATGATTTACTTCATTTGAAATCAATAATTGATTCAAATAAGGTAAACTGAGGCATGCTAGAATCGCACAAATAGCAAGTGTGACTATTAATTCACTCAGAGTGAATCCTCTAACTTTTAACATTTTTTTACCTTTTGATAGTTTTGTAATTTTTTTATTAACAAAGTGTTAAGTAATTACTGTATTTATTAAATTAAGTTTAGTATTAGAAAACTAACCATTACTTCATCAAGCAAATACTGCTAAAATTGAAGAAAGCGAACAATAAGCTATTCGAGCTTTAAAGTTGAATTGAAAATTTACTGAACTACAACGGAAATTGTAAGAAATTTTGTCAATAATTTGCGGGGTTAAAGTTATCAAGCACTTGGAAAATTCATCAAGTGTTTGTATGATTCAAAGTGAAGTGAATAGCTTAAAAATAATACTGTAAACATTTTATGTTCGCAGGGCCAAAACTCATAGGCTAAGCTTGAACAACAAACAATTGTTATCTCTGGAGGATATCCATGAAATTGAGTCGTATTGCACTTGCTATGCTTGTTGCTGCTCCTTTAGCTGCTGCTAATGCGGGTGTAACAGTAACTCCATTAATGCTTGGTTACACATTCCAAGACACTAAACATAATAACGGTGATAAGCATTTAACAGATGGTCCTGAGCTTCAGGATGATTTATTTGTTGGTGCAGCACTTGGTGTTGAATTAACGCCTTGGTTAGGTTTTGAGGCTGAATATAATCAAGTTAAGGGTGATGTGGACACAGTTAGTCCTAATGCTGAGTACAAACAACAGCAAATCAATGGTAACTTCTATGTTACTTCTGATTTAATCACTAAAAACTATGACAGCAAAATTAAGCCATATGTATTATTAGGTGCTGGTCATTATAAATATACTTTTGATGATGTTAACCGCGGTATTCGTGGTGACAAAGAAGAAGGTACTTTAGGTAATGCTGGTTTTGGTGCATTCTGGCGCTTAAATGATGCTTTATCTCTTCGTACTGAAGCTCGTGGTACTTATAACATCGATGAAGACTTCTGGAACTACACAGCTCTTGCTGGTTTAAACGTAGTTCTTGGCGGTCACTTGAAGCCAGCTGCTCCAGTAGTAGAAGTTGCTCCAGTTGAACCAGTACCAGTTCAACCACAGCCACAGCCACAGCCACAAGAATTGACTGAAGACCTTAACATGGAACTTCGTGTATTCTTTGATACGAACAAGTCTGACATCAAGCCACAATACAAGTCTGAAATCGCGAAAGTAGCTGAGAAATTAGCTGAATACCCGAATGCGACTGCACGTATTGAAGGTCACACTGATAACACTGGTCCACGTAAGTTAAACGAACGTTTATCTTTAGCTCGTGCTAACTCTGTTAAATCAGCGCTTGTTAACGAATATAACGTTAACGAATCTCGCTTGACGACTCAAGGCTTTGCTTGGGATCAACCGATTGCTGACAACAAGACTAAAGAAGGTCGTGCCATGAACCGTCGCGTATTCGCTGCGATCACTGGTAGCCGTACTGTTCTTGCACAGCCAGGTCAACAAGCTCAATAATTTGAGTTTTTGAACTGAATAAAAAAGCGACTCTGATGAGTCGCTTTTTTATATGGGTTTGTATACAAGTGATTTGAATATATAAACATTTTAATTACTCCTACAAAATAATTTGACTGATGTGTTTGATTAATATTTTCTAGAATTTACCAAACTTCTTTTCTAAGCTGTTGTTTGGTGTTTTGTCTTTCTCGACGGTGCTGAGCTCTAGGTTTTTCTGTTTCATGGATCCCTCCTTTTTGTAGTAAAGGGGAGAGCGCAACAGGATTACGAACTTTGATTTTAGGCATTGCTTTAAGTTTCATCTATTTAACCTTTTATACATAGAACTTGTTTAAGGGTGTGCACGATTTCGATTAAATCTGATTGGTTTGCCATGACTTGATCGATATCTTTATATGCACTTGGTATTTCGTCAATTACACCACTGTCTTTACGACATTCAATACCTTGGGTCTGTTGAATCAAATCCTCTTGACCAAAAAGTAATTTGGCTTTACTACGGCTTATTTTTCGTCCTGCGCCATGTGAACATGAGCAAAATGAATCAGGATTCGCTTTGCCTTTCACAATATAAGAGCGAGCCCCCATAGAACCAGGAATGATGCCTAATTCATCTTGGCCCGCTCGAATTGCCCCCTTACGTGTGATTAAGAGATGCTCACCAAAATGAGTTTCTTGACTGACGTAATTATGGTGGCAATTAATCGCTTCTTTGGTCATTTGAAAAGGTGGTAGCAGTGGGCGGATTGCCTCTAAAATCAGACGCATCATTTCACGTCGGTTTTCAAATGCATATTCTTGTGCCCATTCCACGGCTTCAACATAGTCATTAAAACTATTTGAGCCTTCTGCAAAATAACTCAAGTCCTTATCTGGGACATGCCCAAATCGATGTTGAGCTTCTTTCTTTGCTAGCTCGATAAAATAAGTTCCAATCACATTACCTAAACCACGACTACCCGAATGGAGCATGACCCAAACGTCCTGATTTTCATCTAAACAGAGTTCGATAAAGTGATTGCCACCGCCTAAGGTGCCGAGTTGTTTTTGCCATGTCGCATCAAACTTTCTGAGCATCCGAACTAAGCCAGGGTGCTTTTTAATGATCGGCTGCAAGCGTTTTTCCAGTGGAATAATGCTTGAGGCTTTCGCCTTAATTTGTTTGTGTAATTCAAAGCCTACAGGGACTTTACGTTCAATTGCATGGCGTAAAGGTGTGAGATTATCTGGCAACTGTGATGCTTTGAGATTGAGTCGGATAGCATTCATGCCACAACCGATGTCGACACCGACAGCAGCAGGAATAATTGCATGTTTGGTTGGAATGACGCTGCCAACAGTTGCGCCTTTACCGACATGCACATCAGGCATCACGGCAATATGTGAATACACAAATTGCAGTTGTGCCATTTTCTTTAGTTGTTCAATGCTTTCGCTATCAATATCATTGGTGAATATTTTTACTGGAACACCATATTCAGCATCAGCATTAAGTATTTTTTGTACGCCCATTTTGTTTGCTCGGTTATTTTAATATTGTGTCCGAATAGGCATAAAAAAACCTAGCGAATGCTAGGTTAAGTAGAGCATTCGGACAAGTGATGATTGGATTTGTACACTTGTCCGTGAGTCGACAGTGCCAAATCTTAGCGTGTTGTTCCTTGTAGTGCTGGCATGATGTCGTACTCCTATATAATAGTGTAGCTGAAAATATGAGCTAATAATTTTACTGATATTTAGTTAAGGGTCAAGTGAATTTTTGGCTTTTTATTCGCCTTCTTTCACGTTCATGTCTTTATATGCAATCAACTTAGTTTTGTGCTTCCATTTATAGCCCAACCAGATCGCCAAAAATAATGGGATACTGATATAAGTTGAAACTAAGCCTAACCAATCAATTTTGCCACCTAGCACAGCTTGATAGTTTTGTCCTAAAATAATGATTGAACACAGAATAAAGGCAAACCATGGTGCAAATGGGAAAAACTTGGCACGGTAAGCCAAATCTTCTAATTTATAACCTTGAGCAATATAACCTTTACGGAAACGATAATGTGAAATTGCAATTCCTAACCAAACGATAAAACCACACATCCCAGACATATTTAACAACCAGTTAAATACTTGTTTTTCGCCGATAAATGTGGTCAAGAAGCACAGAGCAGCAACGGCAGTGGTTGCATAAAGTGCATTCATGGGTACGCCACGACCATCAAGTTTTGAGAACCATTTTGGCGCTCGTCCTTCTTTTGCCATATCGAACAGCATACGTGTAGATGAGTACATCCCAGAGTTACCTGCAGATAAAATCGCACTGAGAATAACCGCATTCATCAAGCTTGCAGCAAAGGCAAAGCCTGCTTTTTCGTACAATAAGGTAAATGGTGAGAGTGCAATATCTTCACTTTGTGCGGCTTTTAATAGAAGTGGGTCATCATAGCTGACCAATGTACCAATGATAAAAATACATAAGATATAAAACAGTAAAATACGCCAGAAGATTTGTTTAATCGCCAAAGGAATCGTTTTCTTTGGATCTTTCGATTCACCTGCGGCAACACCAACCATTTCAGTTCCTTGGAAGGAGAATCCAGCGATCATGGCAACACCAATCAGGGCTTGTAAGCCGCCAACAAACGGTGCATCTTTATAATGCCAGTGTTGAAAGGTTGATACATTCGGTGTCATCATAATTTTAAAAATCATCCAGATACCGATGACAATAAACACAATGATTGCAAGCACTTTAATCAAAGAAAATAAGAATTCACTTTCACCAAAGCCTTTTACCGTCAATGCATTAATCGCAAAAATAATGGTAAGGAAGATTGCACTCCAATAAAACCCAGGAATATCTGGGAACCAGAATTTCATGATGAACTGAACTGCGACCAATTCAAAAGCAACGGTAATTGCCCAGTTATACCAATAGTTCCAGCCTAAGGCGAAACCAAAACCATCTTCGACATAACGACTGCCATAGGTGAAGAATGCACCTGAAGTTGGATTGTGCGTGGCTAATTCACCGAGACTCGTCATCAAGAAATAAATCATGATCCCGATGAGAGCATAGGCCAATAACGCACCACCGGGGCCGGCTGTTGCGATTGTTGAACCTGAAGCAAGGAATAAGCCTGTACCAATTGATCCGCCAATGGCAATCATATTCAGGTGGCGTGCTCCGAGCTGACGCTGAAGGTGTTGAGGAGCAGATGTATCGCTCATAAAAATTCCTTAAACTGTTTATTTCGCACAGGCATATAACACTTTGAATCCCTGTTGATCTGCCTTCACAAGACATTGACCAAAGCTCTGCTCTATCAGAGGTGGATAATTTAGAAAACGATTCGCCACGATCCATAGTTCACCTGAATTTTTCAGATGCTTTTTCGCCAATTGGCAGAGCTCTTCACTTGCATCGTAATTGGTATGAATGCCTTGATGAAAAGGTGGATTACTTACGATGGCATCTAGATCTTTAGGCGCATCAACAAAACTTGTGACAGGCTGTAGATGTAGCTGTGCTAAGTTCAGATCATTTTTTTGAAAAGTGAACTCAGTAGACCGTAATGCAAATGCATCAACATCAAGTGCAAAAATGTGCTGGTTTGGATTTATTTTGGCTAAATAAGCACTAATAATTCCAGCACCGCAACCAAAGTCGGCAATCTTACCTGATTTTACTTGGCTCAGGTAAGGGAGTAATACGGCTGTTCCAACATCTAAATGGTCTTGACTAAATACACCCGGTAAAGCACAGATTTCGAGCTGTTCTTGATTGACTTGCACAATATAGTTTTTTAACCAATGGTCAAGTGGTTTGTGTATTTCTCTCTTTTCAATTTTCATGTGCCAAAATTGACAGTGGCGTGCACTATCAATTTTAAAGGCTTTACCATATTGCAGGAGTTGTTTTGCAGCACGTTCAACACCGCCTTTTTTTTCACCCACTAGAAATACGCTTTGACCGAGTGTTAACTGGCTAACCACGACATGAAGAATATAATTCAATAACTCTTTAGATTTTGGAACGAAAATAACAACCTGATCAAAACTTGCTTGTGGAAACTCAACTGAGAAATATGAATTTATACCAGTGCTTTGAAAACCTTGATGATCAGCATAATTCCAAGTCCAGACAGACGCTTGTACTTGATGAGGTAAATTTTTGGCGAGTTGATCGTTGGGCGCATTAATCAGTAAGATTTGCCCATTTAAATAATCTTGTTGTCGTATAACGACTTCACTACGTGGATCCATTTTGATCTCTCATCAAAAACAAAGCCCAGTGGTGAAACTGGACAATTACGATGGTTAAAAGACTATTTTTGAGTTTCAGGTAAAACAATATTTAAAATCAACGCGGCAATACCACCCGTTGCAACACCTGAGCTGAAAATGTTTTTGAATAATTCAGGAAGATGTTCAAGGATTTGTGGAACTTGTGCTACACCTAAACCTAATGCAAGAGAAATCGCAATAATTAATAACGCGCGGCGGTCAAGATGAATACTTGAAAGAATGTTAATTCCAGATGCAGCCACCGCACCGAACATCACCATTACCGCACCACCTAGCACTGCTTGGGGAACAGCTTGAATGACTGCAGCTACAGCAGGGAAGAGACCTAAAATGATCAATAGGATCGCAATCCAGATCCCAACATAGCGACTTGCCACACCAGTGAGTTGAATCACGCCATTGTTTTGTGCAAACACTGAACTTGGGAAGGTGTTGAAGATACCTGCTAAAAATGAGTTGGCACCATTCACAAGTACACCACCTTTAATGCGTTGCATCCAAATAGGGCCGTCTACAGGTTGGTTGGAGATTTTGCTGGTCGCTGTCACATCGCCAATGGCTTCAAGTGAAGTAACGAGATAGATGAATGCCATTGGAATGAATAAGCTCCAAGAGAAGCTTAGACCAAAATGCATAGGGGTAGGAATCTGAATTAATGGGGCATCTTGCAATACGGAAAAGTTTAAATGACCCATAAAGCCTGCAAGAATGTAACCAATCACCAATGCGATTAAAATTGCTGAACTTTTTACCCAAATAATTTGAACACGATTCAATAAAATAATGACCGCCAGTACTGTACATGACATGATCAGATTGTCTGTATTGGCAAAAGTATGATCTTGCATGGCCATATAACCGCCTCCCATGCTAATCAGACCTTCTTTAATCAGTGTCAAACCAATTAAGAGAACAACGATACCTGTAACTAAAGGGGTAATTAATTGTTTTACCCAAGGTAGAATCCGAGACACGCCCATTTCAATAAATGAACCTGCAATTACCACACCGAAAATAGCAGCCATCACTTGCTCAACAGGCGTACCTGCAGCAACCATGGCGCTACCAATACCAATAATTGGGCCAATAAAGTTAAAACTTGTCCCTTGAACAATCAATAGTCCTGCACCGAAAGGACCGACCTTTTTACACTGTAAAAAGGTTGCAATTCCTGAGATGATCAGAGACATTGAAAGGATCATATTGGTGTCTTCACGAGATACACCAAGTGCTAAGCAAATTAATAATCCTGGAGTGACAATCGGGACTAAAATTGCTAAAAGATGTTGTAAAGCCGCTAAAAATGCGATGAACGGTTTTGGACGATCATTGAGTCCGTAGACGAGATCAAGTGGCTGTTCGGGTTGAGAATTTGACATGGGAGTATAAGAAAAGCGATAAGCAATAGTGGAATATTCTAATAGAGTTAGCCTACTTTACCAACGATTCTGAAACAGTTCGTCCGAAAAAAAGTTTCATGTCAACAAACTGTCACTACTAAAGTTTAGGATTTTTCTATATAATCTGCCCTCAAATTTTAAGCGTATCGAATTCTATGTCTGATATTAAGAATCTCCGCAATATCGCAATTATTGCGCACGTCGACCACGGTAAAACCACGCTTGTCGATAAATTACTTCAACAATCTGGTGCTTTAGGTGACCGTGCAGGCGAGATTGAGCGTGTCATGGACTCGAATGCGCTTGAAAGTGAACGTGGTATTACTATTCTTGCAAAAAATACGTCAATTACGTGGTTAGATCAACGTACTGACACAACTTACCGTATCAATATCGTAGACACACCAGGACATGCGGACTTCGGCGGTGAAGTTGAACGTGTAATGTCGATGGTTGACTGTGTATTGCTTCTTGTTGACTCTCAAGAAGGTCCAATGCCACAAACTCGCTTTGTAACGCAAAAAGCGTTCGCGCGTGGTTTGAAGCCAATCGTAATTATCAACAAAGTTGATAAGCCAAGTGCACGTTGCGACTGGGTAATCGATCAAGTATTTGACTTGTTTGATAACTTGGGTGCAACTGATGAACAGTTAGATTTCCCAATCGTTTATGCTTCTGGTTTACGTGGTGTAGCTGGTCCTTCTCCTGAAGAATTAGCGGAAGATATGACACCATTGTTCCAAACTATCGTTGATATCGTTGAACCACCAGCAGTTGATGTTGATGGTCCATTCCAAATGCAGATTTCTTCACTTGACTATAACAGCTTCGTTGGTGTTATCGGTGTTGGTCGTATTCAGCGTGGTGGTGTAAAAACGAATACTCCTGTGACTGTGATTGATAAAGAAGGCAATACACGTAACGGTCGTATCTTAAAAATCATGGGTTACCACGGTTTAGAGCGTATTGATGTTGAAGAAGCATCAGCAGGTGATATTGTTTGTATCACTGGTATTGATGCACTCAATATTTCTGACACAATTTGTGATCAAAAAAATGTAGAAGCTTTGCCACCATTGTCTGTAGATGAACCTACGGTTTCGATGACATTCCAAGTCAACAACTCACCGTTTGCTGGTAAAGAAGGTAAATTTGTAACTTCACGTAATATTCGTGAACGTCTTGATCGTGAATTGATTCACAACGTTGCATTACGCGTTGAAGATACTGATAGTCCAGACCGCTTTAAAGTTTCTGGTCGTGGTGAACTTCACCTTTCAGTATTGATTGAAAATATGCGCCGTGAAGGCTTTGAAATGGGCGTATCACGTCCACAAGTGATCATGAAAGAAGTCGATGGCGAAAGACAAGAGCCATACGAAAACGTAACGTTTGATGTTGAAGAGCAACATCAAGGTTCAGTAATGGAACAAATGGGTCACCGTAAAGGCGAAATGACCAATATGGAAGTTGACGGAAAAGGTCGTATCCGTATTGAAGCAACTGTACCTTCACGTGGTTTAATTGGATTCCGTTCTGAGTTCTTAACCATGACTTCTGGTACAGGGATCATGACATCAAGCTTCTCGCACTACGGTCCTGTTAAGCAAGGTACTGTTGCGAAGCGTCAAAACGGTGTACTGATTTCTATGGTTCAAGGTACTTGCTTGGGCTATGCATTATTCAGCTTACAAGACCGTGGTCGTTTATTCGCTAAACCTCAGTTAGAAGTTTATGAAGGTATGATCGTGGGTATTAACTCGCGTTCGGACGATATGGTTGTTAACCCAACTAAAGCAAAACAATTAACCAACGTTCGTGCGTCTGGTACGGATGATGCTTTAACTTTAACGCCTGCAATTGAATATACGCTTGAACAAGCACTTGAATTCATTGAAGATGATGAGTTGGTTGAAGTAACACCAAAATCGATCCGTATTCGCAAACGTTACTTAACTGAAAACGAACGTAAGCGTAACCGTGATAAATAATTTTTCTTCACTGAAAAATGACAAAACCGCTAAATTTATTTAGCGGTTTTTTATTGCATAAATTTCAGGGTAGGGACATCCTTAAACATATATTTTTATTAAAATAAAAAAGTGTTGTTAAAGTGTGAAATAGCTTTCTTTTTTTGATGAAAATATTAAATTATGAGCATTATGTGGATAGCCGCAACTGTGTAATAAACAATGCAAAATGGGTTGCGATTAAGTTCAACTCTGGAGAGTTATAAATGAGTATTATTCAAGAATTTAAAGAATTTGCTATCAAAGGCAATATGATGGATCTTGCCATTGGTGTCATCATTGGTGGTGCATTTGGTAAAATTATTGATTCATTGGTGAAAGATATCATCATGCCACTTATTTCAGTTATTACTGGTGGGGGTGTTGATTTTACACAGAAGTTTATTGTGCTCGGAGACAATCCAAATAATTTACAGTCTTTAGATCAATTAACGAAAGCAGGTGTCAATGTTTTAACCTATGGTAATTTCTTAACCATCTTTATTAATTTCATTATTTTGGCATGGGTTGTGTTTCTTATGGTGAAAGTAATGAATCGTATGCGTAAACAAAAAGAAGCAGCGCCAGCAGCACCAGCGCCTACACCTGAAGATATTCAATTATTACGTGAAATTAGAGACTCTTTGAAAAAATAAGTACTTATTATTTTCCTAAAAAACGGCATTTAAAAATGCCGTTTTTTTATTGGAAATAGATAATTCCATATTTGGAACGCAAGCTTTTACATGGAAAATTGCAAGATTTGACTTTAAAATATCTGCATATTTGAATGGAACAGCAATCATGAACCAACTATTTGTCTATGGCACACTTTGCCCAAATCGGGAAAATGCACATATTTTGGGTGGAATCGGTGGAGATTGGCAAAAAGCATCGGTACACGGCACAATTCATATTTTAGATTGGGGACCAGACAAAGGTTTACCTGCCTTAGTTTTAGCTGAACAAGATCCATTAATCATGGGATATTTATTCAGCACGGAAAAATTAGAACAAAACTGGCAAATGTTAGATGAGTTTGAAGGATTCCAATATGAGCGAGTCGTTGCTGAGGTTATCTTGGAATCTGGTGAAAAAATACATGCATGGACTTATGTGATGAAACCGCAAGAATTAAAATAACTGAGAAGAGGAGAGAGCTTAAAATAATTAAGCTCAAACCATTATCTTAAGCCATCCATGCGAAATTTGACTTCAATTAAGTGAAAACCAAATTGGCTTTTGATCGGGCCGTGTAAGATTCGTTCTGCTGCTGTAAAAACTAATTTATCAATAACAGGGACCAATTGCCCCTTTTTCACTTCACCGAGTTCGCCTCCACGTTTAGCTGAGTTGCAAGTAGAGTATTGTTTGGCGATTTTGCTAAAATCAGCACCAGACTGAATTCGTTTTTTTAGCTGTTCGGCTAAGTCTTTATCTTTGACGAGAATATGTCGAACAATTGCGGTTTGCATAAGGTTGTTCTCCTTGATTGCATCTTAAATGGTCTATCCTTTGCTTAGTTTCAAAGGTTGGCATTGTGGACAAAATACACTAGCACGTTGACCTAACTTTAAGTTTTCTAATGTAGTTTCACAATTAACACACATTTCACCTGCGCGACCATAAGCTAAAAGTGTCTGCTGAAAGTAACCATTTTCACCCATGGCATTACTATAGTCACGCAAAGTTGATCCACCTAAATCAATTGCTTGTTTTAAGATGCGTTTTACTTCGATGACTAACTTTTCCACTTGTGCTTTGCTCAGCGTCGAAGCAGGTTGCGCAGGATGAACCCCAATGTTGAATAAACTTTCAGTTGCATAAATATTGCCCACACCAACCACTATATGGTTATCCATTAAAGCAATTTTAATGCCGACATTTTTTTTAGCTAATTTTTCATGCAAATATGTTGGATTAAAATTTTCAGTTAATGGTTCTGGCCCTAGCGTATCAATCAATTTACTTTGATTGGTTTCATCTAACCATAGAATACACCCAAAGCGCCGTGGGTCATGGTAGCGGAGTTGCTGATCTTCAAATTCGATCACAAGATGGTCATGCTTTTTTAATTCATCACTGGATTGACATAGGCGAAAGCTTCCTGACATACCTAAGTGCCAAAGCATTTGATCTTGTTCAAATTCAGCCAAAATATATTTGGAACGACGTTTGAGTTGAGTTAAACGTTGACCAATTAATTTTTCAATATCATCAGGGATAGGCCAGCGCAAACTAGGATTGTGTACTCTTACAGCTTGTACACGTTGCTCTAAAAGCGGCAGTAAACTGGTTTTTGTGGTTTCAACTTCAGGAAGTTCTGGCATAGTGAGCTCAAGTTGTTTCAACAACAATACAATGAGGGTAAATCTTTAACTTACAATTATGACGATATTTAATTTGATTGGCTAATCATCATTAAAATTGATTTTTGGTTTTTTAGCTAAGGTTAGAGATCTAATCTAATTATAAAATAATGAAATACTTACTTTAAAAAGCTTGCCCTTAAATTCTGTGAAACAAGGAATTTTCATATCTTTAGTAAAAACAAATTTTTTATATGGTTGTGTTGCAATAAGCATGGGTTTGAATGGTTCTTTTGCTTGGGCTGCTGAATCAGAAGTCGATCGGCCCATACAACTTCCGACAATAAAGATCGGAGCAACTCGTACTGACACAGCTTATATTGAAACACCAGCATCAATCTTTAGGGTAGATATGCCTAAAAATGATCAGAGCTTAGAAGTTGATTTAACTGAGCTTGTGAAGGGGATACCAAGTGTTCAACTGCGCAATCGAGAGAATTATGCCCAAGATTTGCAACTTTCTATGCGTGGTTTTGGTGCACATCCCACATTTGAAGTTCGTGGAATTCTTTTATATAGCGATGCTATTCCTGCCACAATGCCAGATTGACAAAGGCAAACCTCAAATATTGATTTAAGGAATTTAAGTCATCTTGAAGTATTAACAGGTCCATTTTCTTCGTTATATGGAAATTCTTCAGGAGGTACGATTTTAGTAAAAACAAAGGAAGGACAGGGTAAAGATTCGATAGAAATGAGTTGTGCGGACGGTAGTCATCACAAAAATCATGCTGGTTTAGTTTTTAATACGGTTTAAAAAATCAAAATGAACCAAGTTATATGATTAACTCATCCTATTTTGATACAGATGGTTATCGCGATCATAGCAGTACAGAAAGTATCAAACCAATTCTGAAAAGAATACATGTTTACTTTTTAATGACAACTTAAACAATTGCATCGGCTTATACAGGATACATATTTTGCTATACGGATTGGAGTTTAAATGGATTTACCCCTATAGATAATTTATTTAATAAACAATATATCGGTTCAGTGATTGTGAACGAAGGAAATAATCGCTTCTTTGAACCTGCAGATGGGCGCAATTGGAGTGCAGGGATTAAGTTAAGCAAACAATTTTAAATAAAAAGCAGCACTCTATAGGGTGGAAGTGCTGCTGAATTGATTATTAGTTCTTTGTTTTTACTGAAGCTGCTTTTTTTGCAGCAATTGCTTCTTCAACTTTAGCCAATGATTCCTTCGCATTTGGATAGTTAGCTGCTGCTAAGCGAGTAAAAATATTTTTTGCCTGCTCTAAATCTTGGTCAACAATACCTCCATTTGCTAACATATTGCCGAGAACCATTAAAGATGGTGCATAACCTTTTTTAGCTAAATCTTTAAGGCTATCAATCGCCTGTGCTTGCATAATAGGATTGTTATTTTTAACACCAACACTCAAATCGTAGATTGTTTTGAGATGTTTTGCTGGATAATAATCTTTCCGTAGCAATGGTAATAGTTTCTGAACAGCGATCTGATCGTATTCAGGTTTACCTTGCTCAAATAAAATTTTTGCAGTTTCAACAATGGCTTCATTAGAGCCTTGTTTAGAAGCTTTATCTAAATATTCTTTGTATTTTTGATTATTCTTAGTGATGCCCAAATCACCTTTATGATAAGCCTGTGCTAATGTATAACTGGCTTGAGCAAAGCCTTTATTTGAAGCATCTTGATAATGCTGTGCGGCTTTCTTTTCATCCTTTACTGTGCCTTGACCAACTTGAGTCATATAACCTAGGTTATAAATTGCTTGGGCATTCCCTGTATCTGCGAGACGCTGCATTTCTTGAAACGCAGCAGGGTAGTTTTTTGCTTCGTATAGTTTAGTTGCTTGAGCAAATGTATCTGGTTTTGCAGTTACTTTACTATCAGCCGCAAATGTTGAATGACTTGTAGCAAGAATTAAGCTGGCAATCAGCAACTTTTTCATTTTATTTATTCCTTTCACAGATATCTGCTTTAATCCATTACATGGCAGTTTTGAATGCCTTCATCATAAAAGTTTGCTGTGAAATGTAAATATGGATTTTGTATAAATCTTGCTTAATTAATTTATTTTAATTTTTATATTATTTAATATAAATCAGAATCTTATATTGTAAGTGGTGGCTTGCCAGTCAACTGAAAAGCCACGCCTAATTAGATACTATTTTTTAGTTTGTGCTTCTAATAGAAGTTGTTCAATTTGTTGGGCATTTTGTGGTAAGCCCGCGACTCTAGTGCCATTTTCAAGGAAGATTGTAGGTGTCCCACTAATTTCTAGATTTTGTCCTAAAGCAATATTTTTCTGTACAGGTGTTTCACATGTACCTGAATTTTGGGCTAACTTACGATGTAGCATGTAATCTTCCCAAGCCTCATATTGGTTTTTGGCACACCAAATTTTATTTGCTGCAGTTTCAGCTTGTGGATGCAATTTCTTAAGTGGGAATAAAAAAATGTAGACCGTTACATTGTTGATTGAGGTCATATATTGTTCAAGTTTTTGACAATATGGGCAATCGGGATCGGTAAAGACATACAAAGTACGTTCGCCTTTACCTTTGATGTGCTTAATGGCTTGTTTGAGAGGAAGTTGTTTTACATCAATTTTACTCAGTTCAGAAATACGATCTTCTGTTAGGTTTTTCTGATTTTTTACATCGAGTAAATTGCCAAAAAAAAGATATTTAGCACTTTCATCTGTATAGATAATCTTACCAGACACATAGACTTCATAAATTCCACTTAGTGGAGATGGGGTGACTGAAGTAATGGGAATATCTGGATAATTTTTTTTAAAGTTTTGTTCTAAGGTTTTGCTATCAGCATGTACTATTTGTAAGCTTAATAGACTCAGTGATAAGGCTGATAGCCAAGTTTTCATGGTTATTTTCATTTGAGAGAGATATTGTTGAGAATAGGTGAACAATAACCTTCATTTCGATTCTCGACAAGAATGATCATTAAACTTTATTTCAAATAAGGCTGCATTGCCAATTGCAGTAATTCAATCAGTTAGGGATCCATCTCTATATCGACCAGAAGCATCTATCCATATAGAGCCTCTGATGTTTGAAAGAGTATAAAGATCTGGAATAGGTGTTTTATCTATAAATTCTGGTTTTAATTCATTAGGAAGGCTTTGGATTCTTTAATTAATTTTTTCTGTGTTAGCAAAACTAGATTGCATATTAAATAAAGCGGTAGCCATCGTAATCATAAAAAGTAATGTAGACTTGAGTACAGCTAATTCCGATAAATTGAACAAAATAAAAAAGTATTTGTTTTAAATAGGAGTATATGCTTAATTTTAATTAAAGGATCTTATTTATAATTAAAAAGCCCTAGGGTCTGTTGAGAATTACCGAGAGTTAATTAAACTCGCGCACAATTGAATCATGGCTTCAAAACTCGTATCTGTTTTACAACTACGCATCGCTATACGTTTAAATTCTTTTAACTTACAAAAATAGTTTTCAATGAGATGACGCCATTTATACATAGTCGTATCAAATGCTCTCATTACTTTTCGATTAGATTTGGGTGGGATCACCACTTTCACTTTACGTTCATTGAGTTCTTGGATGAGCCAATCTGCATCAAATGCTTTATCAGCCAGTAATGCTTGAAAATCAACATCTTCAATTAAAGGTTTAGTTTCTACTAAATCGTGATATTGACCAGGCATTAATCGAAACTTAATAAGGTTGCCTAGACTATCCACTAAGGCAAGAATTTTACAGGTCATTCCACCTCGAGATTTACCTATAGACTGTTTGAA
>NZ_NHRP01000069.1:0-3235 GCF_002165385.1 Acinetobacter sp. WCHA39 | reverse complement strand
GGTGCTTTATCCGTGTTGATCACTTGTGGAATTTGCCACTTCTTCACATTATTTAAAATTTTTCCAAGAAAACAATATGCTGATTTGGTATTACGTCTAGAAGAAAGATAAAAATCAATGGTATCGCCACGTTGATCGACTGCACGATACAGATAAGACCATCGTCCATTCACTTTTACATAGGTTTCATCAATATGCCACGAGCTCAGATCTGTAGGATTACGCCAATACCAGCGTAAACGTTTTTCTATTTCAGGAGCATAACGTTGAACCCAACGGTAAATAGTCGTGTGATCAACATTCACACCCCGTTCGGCCAGCATTTCCTGCAGTTCACGATAGCTAATGCCATATTTACAATACCAGCGCACAGCCCAAAGAATGATTTCGCCCTGAAAATGCCGACCATGGAAAGGATTCATATGCTGCACCTTTAGCTAAAACAGTCTTCAGCTTACCATTCGTGGTTATTTGCAACAGTGCCGCTGACGCACACCATCGCCCACCGGGTGGGTCGCTATCTGGAACGGCAAGGCCTGCTGGAACGGGATGTCGAAAACAGCTATCTGGCCTCGGATGCGGTGGATGACGACCCGATGACACCCCTGCTGGGGCACTCGATCACTTACCGTATCGCTGTCGGTTCACAGGCGGGGCGAAAGGTGTTCACTTTGCAAACTCTGCCGACCAGTGGTGATCCGTTCGGTGACGGGATTGGCAAGGTAGCCGGGTCCAGCCTGCACGCCGGCGTGGCGGCCAGGGCCGATGAACGCAAGAAGCTCGAACGGCTGTGCCGGTACATCAGCCGCCCGGCGGTATCCGAGAAGCGGCTGTCGTTAACACGAGGCGGCAACGTGCGCTACCAGCTCAAGACGCCGTACCGGGACGGCACCACGCACGTCATTTTCGAACCATTGGATTTCATTGCAAGGCTGGCCGCCCTGGTACCGAAGCCCAGAGTCAACCTAACCCGCTTCCACGGGGTGTTCGCACCCAACAGTCGGCACCGGGCGTTGGTCACGCCGGCAAAACGGGGCAGGGGCAACAAGGTCAGGGTGGCTGATGAACCGGCAACACCAGCACAACGGCGAGCGTCGATGACATGGGCGCAACGGCTCAAGCGTGTTTTCAATATCGACATCGAGACCTGCAGCGGCTGCGGCGGCGCCATGAAAGTCATCGCCTGCATTGAAGACCCTATAGTGATCAAGCAGATCCTTGATCACCTGAAGCACAAAGCCGAAACCAGCGGGACCAGGGCGTTACCCGAAAGCCGGGCGCCACCGGCTGAGCTGCTCCTGGGTCTGTTTGACTGACGAGCCTGAAGGCCAACGATACCAATCAAAATGCTGCGTTCACAGCGCCGCGGCAGGGATCCGCCGTGCTGGTTGTCGGAAAAGGAGCCGCTAGTGGGAAAGAGGAGGGTAAATTTTCAGCGTTGCTGGCTCCCCGTCAGCCGGATTGGGTTGCATCGCAGGGGTGTCGAAAGAGTCAACTGCGGTCCAAAGCTGTTGGACTTGGGTGAAAAGGGCGTTTATTCTTCCTATACGTTGTCGGCAGCGGGCCAAAAAGGAATACGTCCATGCCCATCGAGGTGAAACCGGCTGTGAGCGCGGGTTCAAGCATATAGCCCGACAGGCGCGTATCCTTGCCGATCACGACACGATGGCGGTGGTCACCGCGACGAAAGACACGGCCAGCCGCCATGCCGACGCGCAAGGCGGTTTCCGCCGTCATCGCGCCTTCGTTGGCTTTGCCACGAATACCGTCTGTGCCGAAATATTTGCGCACCATAAGGTCGATTATCCTGTCGTCGGGTCGCCCTCAAAGGGGACATGCCTGCTGAACCGCGAATATAGAGAAATATCCCGAATGTGCAGTTAACGAATTCTTGCGGTTTCTTTCAGCGCCGCCAATACCGCCAGCCCGTCGCGCAAGGGGCGCGGCTCGTGTGTGCGGATGAAGTCAGCTCCACCTGCGGCGGCGGCAAGCTCTGCAGCGAGTGTCGCGGCCCCGACATCCCCCGGACCACGGCCTGTGAGCGCGCGCAGAAAGGATTTGCGCGAAACAGACAGAAGCACCGGCAAATCGAAGCGCAGCCGCAATTCATCGAACCGCGCCAGCACCGAGAGCGAGGTTTCGGGAGCAGCCCCCAGAAAAAACCCCATGCCGGGATCAAGGACAAGGCGGTTGCGTTTGATACCGGCACCCGTCAGCGCCGCGATGCGCGCGTCAAAGAACGCCGCAATGTGATCCATGATGTCGCCAGCGGGTGCCTCGCGCCGATCTGCCTGCCCGTCTTGCACCGAATGCATAACGACGAGTTTGGCAGATGATTTCGCCAATTGCGGATAGAACGCAGCGTCTGGAAAACCGCGAATATCATTGAGATAGGCCACACCACGCGACAAGGCATAGGCTTGCGTCGCGGGTTGATAACTGTCGAGCGAGACGGGAATGCCATCTGCCTTGAGCGCGTCCAGCACCGGCGCGATACGCGCGATTTCTGTGTCGGACGAAACAGGCGCGGCGTCGGGATTGCTGGATGCCGGACCGAGGTCGATCACATCTGCCCCCTCGGCCATCAGCTTACGCGCCTGCGCAATGGCTGCGTCTGGCGCCAGATACCGGCCTCCATCGGAGAAACTGTCCGAGGTTATGTTGACGATGCCGAAAATGATGAGCGATTTATTCATGGGGGCTTCTATAATAATCTCTGTACACGACAAAAATAGATAACTCATTGAAATAATGTCACAATAATTGTTTTCTAACGACGAATACTATGACACATCTCAATGAGTTATATCTTATCTTAAACAAATCTCTAAAATGGAACAAGTCACATTTAAAGTGCTTTGCGCTCATCATGCTTGTGATTATTTTAAAGCAAACATGTAATCTTTCTTCTGCATCTAAAGCCTTGCCCATCAAGTGTTTACCACAATCATTTTATCGACGTATGCAGCGCTTCTTTGCAGGTCAGTATTTTGATTATCGTCAAATTTCTCAGTTGATTTTCAATATGTTTTCATTCGACCAAGTGCAACTGACTTTAGATAGAACCAATTGGAAATGGGGAAAACGAAATATTAATATCCTGATGCTCGCAATCGTTTATCGTGGAATAGCGGGCACTGTTGCAAATAGAGATTTGAGGGCACTGTTGCAAATAGAGATTTGAGTCGATGAAGTTCCTTTTTAAAAGTGCTTAGAGACCGAAAACCCTGTTGAT
>NZ_NHRP01000068.1:0-3360 GCF_002165385.1 Acinetobacter sp. WCHA39 | reverse complement strand
CGCTTTAGTATCATGTTTGAAGAGCGTGTAACCAAGTATTTTTAAAACTGTATTTACACAGAATTATTTACACCCTCCATAGACATTTTAATTGGTGAATAACATAAAATGTATTCCCAAGCAAAAGCATCCAAGCAAAAGCATCTAAATTTCACCTATAGGAATTGAGCCATCCCTGACCCATATCCTTAAGTACCTAATTGGCATTTTTAGCTAATAATGTATAACTCTATCCTAGTGTATTGAGATATATAACCTTTTACTCAATCAACATGATGAACAGCCAAAAGCCCTCATACCTTTCATCCTGACTCTGAGACGTTGATCAATCTTTTCAACAGTTATACGAGCCAAATAGCTATAAACAGCTTGAAGTCTTTCTAATCCTATTGGGTCTTCACGCTTAATCATTCCCAAACCATTTAGATACTTATAACTACCCTTTTCCTGAATAATTTCTTTATTCATCATCGTTTCACTGTTTTTCAAATCATCATCAGCATGTTTACACGTATGACAGTTCCAATAGTAACCAAGCCCTTCCGTGATTTCATTCATCCAAACCCTACCCACCCACCTAGCTAATTTGCAGTCATAAGTAGATGTAGAACCATCATAGATCAAAAACAAGTGAACATGATAACTGCCTTCTGGCGCATGTTCTAAACACCAAGCGTTGAATTTTAAATTTCTAAAACAAGTGTCTTTGTTTGCCATACGATTACGTAGTGTTCTTACATGCTTATTAAATATCTCAAGATCAACTCTGTCCTGACTATCAGCTCGATACTTCAGATCTACTCTAACCACTAGATTACGACTATAACGCTTAAATAAACCTTCAACATGCTTCTTAAGCCTATCAAACCTTCTTTTTACCCTATGTTTATATTGACGAAGATCATTGTCTACTTTTGGTTTATGCACTTGAAATTGCCAACTGAAATAACCTAGAAGTTGATCACTTACTTTCAGTAAAGACTCATAGCTATATTGTCCATCTTTGAATTTTTTAAAGTTTTGAAATTCAAATTCAGTGATAAAGTCAAACAATCCAAGATAATCTGAATAGCCGTGATTACAAGAATAAATCCTCTCAAAGTCATCTAGCAACTTGATCAGTCTTGGTAAATCCTTTCGCTGTAAACCTTGTTCAATGGTTGTCTTGGTAAAGGATTCAATTTCAATAATGAGATTGGGTTCATGGAGTGTATTTTGGTTCATATTCATGATGAGTAGTTCCGATATGTTCTCATCAGATGAGTGATATGAATATTTTTATATTTCTTATTTAGTTATATATTTCATTTAGATAGTATTCATCTATATATAGTATCTACTACAGTTTTTCAGACTGCACCAATGACCTAAGCATCGTTGAAGTATAGGACCATTAAGCCCTACAGCCCTAAGAACATTTTCTTATTTATCAAAGCTAAAGTTATGCGATGCGATATCCAATAATTTGATGAAAATCTCAACACATCTAGGGCAACAATTGATCATCACTCCTCAATATCGTTACCATTCTTTTGCTTTACTTTTAAATTTGGATTTTGACCAGTTGTGAAACGTTTTCTATTTTGGTCACTCACATCAAGATGACTGAACAAATCTAAATAACAGATACAAGGGAGATATACTTTCTTAAAAGCTTTTTTCATAACAGTGTCAACGGTCTCTACTTTCAATGAAAAGCCAACTAGCTCTGTGTATATATCAGATATCAAAACCTGTTCCAAACTATGCATTATCTTTATTGAATTACCCAAAATAGGTTTCTTCACCTTTGGTTCTTTAGTCTTCTTATCGTCTTTATCGTCTTTATCGTCTTTATCGTCAGGTTGATTACTATCGCTCATTTCATCCTTAGCATTATTCGAAATAGTTTGCTTTTCTTCTGGTAGTTCCCCATTACAACGATCAACAAAACTCTTTACATATTTTTCTATAGCTTCAAAAATATCCATTTTCCTAATCGACTCATACTCAAAAAACAGAGTTAGATCGGCATATAAGTTTGCTTCTCCCAATCCATAGTATTTCCGATCCCATCGAAGAATATAACCTCTTAACCAACATAACGGTTTTGCCGAACGTCCTACTCGAAGAAATTCAGTTAAAATCTTAGATTGATCATTTTTTCCTAAGACACCATTTATTGAACTGAATTTAAGATGTAAACGAATCACTAATACATCTTTCTCAAAAAGAAAGTCTGCATATTTTTGAAGCTTCTCAAACCTCCCCTTTAACTCTTTGAACTGCTTGATTTGTGTATCTTCTTCCAACCTATGCTTAAAGGTTTCAAATATGATCTCTGTTGCACGAATTGTATCTGCACTGATTGGCTGATTAATCAAATGCAGGAGTTGCCCACTATATGTTTCATTAAAATGAAGAAAATTTAATAAATTCTTTGATTTAAAAGCAGTCAGTTTTGCAACGGATAAAAAAGATTCATTTTCACTTAATTTGTTTAACAAACTAAGCCATATCCGACCTAAACGACTTAAACTCTTGTAATAAAATTTTGATGAATAGTTGTATGATGGTGGATGAACCAAATTGAATAATTTTGGCTGGTCAATTTTTAATGTTTCACAAAAGAGCTCTATCAACATTATTGTACTGTCTGTGGACAACTTACTAAAGCAGCTCACTTTCCGTACTAACTCTGTAGTGAGACTAACTAATCCAACAATATGCAAATAATCTAGTACCACATCAGGAAGATGTTTGCTATCAAGATATTTCTTCTTCCCAAATAAATCTAATACATCTTTCAATCTTGTTTGTTTTACTACTTCTAGCTCTTGCTGTTCTTTGGATAAATTTAGAAGGATAGGCCTAGTCGGTGTTGTTAGTTTCTTTACAATATCTTGACTACAGGAGAAACTCTCATTATTCAGATAAATAACCTGATCTACGGAGTAAAAAAAACTGTAGACCCAATACCAACAATCATAACGAGCCTTTAAGTTTCTTTTCTTAATTAGCCCCACAGCATGTTTAGAAACAAATTCACGAACACCATCATTCCAGTTCTGTATCACATAATTAGTAGAAGCCAATTCAGGAACTTCACTTACCTGCAATTCTAGTTGAGAAATAATCCCACTTTCAGAAATCGGAAAATTACCATCGAACATCAGTATAAAATGTAAGTTTAGACCGACCGCTTGCATCGGCTCAACTCTTAGCAAGTAACTCACTAAATTCGCTGTCTGATCTACCAGTTGTTTAATGCAATTAACTTCTTTCTCAAATTTGGAAAGTAGTTCTAGGGTCTGTTGAGAATTACCGAGAGTTAATTAAACTCGCGCACAATTGAATCATGGCTTCAAAACTCGTATCTGT
>NZ_NHRP01000067.1:0-3738 GCF_002165385.1 Acinetobacter sp. WCHA39 | reverse complement strand
CCTCGTTTTAGTGAGAGCGTTCAGCGAATCCGAAGGACATACGAGCCTAGCGAAATATGCACCTAAAAGGGGGTGGGTCAACTACGTAGTAGTATGACGGGGCGCGAGCACGAAGTGCGCTGCAACTTGGAGCGATAGCGGAAAGTGAAAGGCAACAAAAAACGATTATCAAGGGCGTCCAGCCCTTGAAGTACAAGGAATCCTGACGTCCAGGAAGGACGAGCGAAGCGAGCTTGTACGGTAATTGTTTTTAGGCGCAACGAAGTGAAGGCTTTGTGCTTTTTTCTGTGCTTCCGTTGGTGCATCAATTCCACAAGAAAAGCACAATAGAAAACACAGATAGAATTAACCGAACGAGTGTCTACGAGTGATTGAGCACTATGAAAATTTCGCCCTGTTCTTTCCCTGATTACAAATTGGTATTTATACTTTTAAGGCACTGACCGAGCAAAGCGACAACACCATATTTGAAACTAGATCGAGCGAAGCGAGCAAAAAAGTTTTATGAGCGAAGCGAATCCATACTTGCTTTTGCTTTTAGATTTCACAAACAGTATTTACAGAAAAATTGCCCCTCGAAGCGAGGAACGAGCTTCAATAAAGTACGAGCTTTAGCGAGTACATAGGGCAATTTTGACTACTCCCCCTCTTTTTTAATTTTTTTAATTTTTTTAATTTTTAGAGGGTCTGAAATGATTATATAGCAATGCTTTCAGCCTTAATATAGCAACGTTTATCTTGCAATATAGCAACGTTTATCTTGCAATATAGCAACGTTTATCTTGCAATATAGCAACGTTTATCTTGCAAATCACAACACTAAAGAATAATGTTGCTATAACAACAAAATTAAAATAAGTTGCTGTGTATGAAAAAAGACCTAATCGTTAAGGATAATGCGCTGATCAATGCCAGTTATAATTTAGACCTTGCAGAACAACGCCTAATTCTTTTAGCAATACTGGAGGCGAGGGAATCTAACACCCCTAGTAACCATGATTTAACTATCCACGCAGAAAGCTACATCAATCACTTCAATGTCCACAGAAACACCGCCTACAAAGTCTTAAAGGATGCTTGCAAGAACTTGTTTGAGCGTCGTTTTAGTTACCAAAAATTAACGGCTAAAGGTAATCTTGAGAATGTTATGAGCAGATGGGTGCAGCGTGTGTCCTATGTTGAAAATGAAGCCCTTGTGCGTATCAGATTTTCAGATGACGTTGTGCCACTGATCACCAACCTAGAGAAGCATTTCACCAGTTATGAACTGGAGCAGGTGAGTAGTCTAACCAGTGCCTACGCCATACGTTTATATGAACTCCTGATCGCATGGCGTAGCACTGGCAAAGTATCAATGCTTGAAACTAAGGAATTGCGTTCAAGGCTTGGTGTATTGGATACAGAGCATCAACGGATGGAATCATTTAAAAGACGAGTATTAGAGCCTGCTATTCAACAAATTAACGACCACACCGACATTAAGGCAGAATACGAACAACATAAGCGAGGGCGTTCGATCATTGGCTTTTCATTCAGCTTTAAACAGAAATCCAAGCCTAAAACAGTGAAAGAGGAACGAGATCCAAACACCCCTGACTTTTTTATCAAAATGACTGATTCACAGCGCCATTTATTTGCTAATAAGATGTCTGAAATGCCCGAAATGTCTAAGTATTCACAAGGTACAGAAAGCTATCAGCAATTTGCTATTCGTATTGCTGAGATGCTTTTACAGCCTGAGAAATTTAGGGAGCTTTACCCTTTCTTAGAAAAAGCAGGATTTAAGGGATAAATACCAATGAATAAAAGTGCTTTTATCAAAAAATTCTTAGAAATTTATGTAAATACAACCTTACCCCATCCTGATGACTCTTATAGTCACATAGATTTTGAAGTGATGATCACTCCAAAATATGAAAATAGAAGCCGTATTGCTGTATTTTCAGGTGATCATGGAATATTCCCTATTATATTGGAAATAACAGACAATCCACACCATATAGAACTTGGATATATTGATGTATTTTTAATTGCAAATAAGCCTGTCAGAAAAAGTAAAAAACAACGGGATTTATTGAAGTTAATTATGAAATATCTACAACAAAATAATTTGATAAAATTTAGTCATGACTAAATTCTAAAAGATGCCATTAAAAATAGGTTTAGATAATGAAATTTCTTAAATTAATTATGTTTATTATTCTTAGTGCTTGTTCAGTTGCGACTTACGCTAAAAACAAAGAAAAATTAGTGATAGTCCATGTTACTGATCTTCCTAAACAATATTCTTTTTCACCAAATACCTCCATCGAGGTTCAATCGGTATCTGATAAACCACTCAACGTTAAAAAAGTGGTTGTTAATCGAGGTGCTTGTCTTGCATTACCTGATGACAGAACTAAAAATTTACCTAGTTATGGTAGTCGAGCAGAATATTTAATGGGCGGATGTTATGCCAAACATATTACTGAAATTGCTGTTTACTTAGATAATAATCAAGTAGTTGTATTCAACTTCAATAACTAAATCCAATGTTGTGATGTATGTAAGACTCTTAAAATACGTACATTTTCAGTAATGTCATACACCACAACATAATGCGGATGAACAACTAATTCCCTTGTTCCTTTTTTCTGTCCAGTGCGCCCAATAAGATTATTATGGGCAAGCAAACTAATTTTTTCCCTAATTAAATCATCCAATTCAATGGCAGCAATCGGATTTCTTTCATCGAGATAATCATAAATTCTTTCACGATCTTGTTCTGCATCTACTGTCCAAAGAATTTTCATGATTGACTAGCAGCCAATCGTGCCAATGTTGCAGCTCGTTTTGCTGCGAATTTCGCTTCCACGTCCTCATGTGAAATAAGATTCCCTGCATTAGCTTGATCTAAACCAATTTGAACTTGTTGTTGAAACCAAACATCATAAGATGCAGCTTCTTGTTGTTTTTTGACGAAATCGCGCATGAAATCGCGTAATAATTGCGCCCCACTACGGTCAATTTCTTTAGCAAAACTAGAAAATTCTTGCTTTAAAGATTCGTCCACTCGAAAAGTAAAAGTTGCTTCTGCCATATACTCACCAATGTGTTACATTTAATGTTCAATATAACACAAATTAATATATCGCTATTTTTTTCCAACTTAAACTTTGTTATTTTAGATGTTCAGATAAGTCATTTAGACCGTTCCTTATCTGAAATGATCTATAGGTTACAGATCAGGTGACTATCCATATTGACGGTACTGTTCAACAGTAGTGGGTGGTCACCAACCCTTCTATTTTTCGATTTAAGCAACTTTTCACCCTTAAAGCCACAACTTATACCCACAGCGAGCAAAGCTCGGCTAAACGCATCCTATGAGCAAATAGAGCATGTAATCAGGGAGAGTGCATCCTTGATTTTAATTTCTATTGTTCGCTCGTAGACACTCGCTCTGTGAGTGTATTTGTGCTTTTCCTTTGGCGAAAGCCAAAGATTAGCCCCGAAGGGGTGTGAAGCGAAAGCGGAACATCATCGAAGCCCCAGCGGAGATGACTGGGGGGAGCCGACAACGTAAAAGGGAGTGAACACGAACTTTAGACATCCCCAGATGTCGTTAGTTGTTGGGGGGCAAGCCCACCCCGTCAAACTATCCCGAAGGGTAGTTGACCCACCTCGTTTTAGTGAGAGCGTTCAGCGAATCCGAAGGACATACGAGCCTAGCGAAATATGCACCTAAAAGGGGGTGGG
>NZ_NHRP01000066.1:0-3739 GCF_002165385.1 Acinetobacter sp. WCHA39 | reverse complement strand
CTCCCCCCTGCGATATGAGGAGCATGTATCGCTACGTCCACCGCCACGCCATGTCCTTTGACTAAGGATTGACATAGCTCTGTAACAAGTGCCTGCCGCTGCCGCTTATTAAGTTCATGTGGTAAGGCGATTTCTATCTCTTTTGCAAGCCGTGCCTCTTGCTTGATACTTCCATCTTTTTTTAGTTCGGATTGCTCTGCCTGATTCCACAGGTTTTGACGGTTAAGCAAGTCGGGATTTGCTCCATCGGGTGCAAATATTTGGGTGTACTCGATGCCAGTTTTTCGGGTGTAGTCCTGCGTTTTCCCGTATGTATCGCATTCAAGTTTTTCACCTGCCCGATACGCTGCACACGCCACAATCGAGCGACCATCTGACCTCGAAATATTCTGAATTGAACAATGATAAATTGCCACTGGCTCACCTTTTACTAACAGCCGCCCAACTTGTTGGGCGGTGGGGTGTCGGGGGTCTCCCCTGACCGCAACTTGCAAAATCTCCGATTTTGCGTAAGTGCGCCCTTTGGGAACTCTGCGAGGCTAAAAGCAAAAGCAAGAGCGATAAGGCTTTGAGCTGTTTTTGGATTTTGCTCGCTACGCTCGATTTTTGGATATAAGTCGAGTTTTTGAAGTAGAGCATTTTTCATGTCTTAGGTGGGGCATACTTCGGGAAATAGGTTGATATTCACCAGGTGCAAAGTGAGCAAAAAAACGGCTAATGAGCTGAAGCAAAAAGTGGAAACAGAGCTAGAAAAACTGGATAGACAGAAAAAAGCAAGGCAGGACTTAGCCGATGCTGTTATCAAAGGTAGAGATCAAAAGCAGGCACGATCAGAAGATACAAAACGGAAAATTCTTATAGGGGCTTATCTGCTTAAAAAGTACGATAAAGACGTTGAAAAATTTTTAGCTGAACACCCAGATTTTATGCTGATAGTCAGAGAAAAGGATAAATATCTTTTTCAGCCGTGATTTTTAAAAATATCTAAACAATTGATGATCTTACAGAACGAGTGTCTACGAGTGAACAAGCCAAATTTCGCCCCTTTACCCTCTGAAAAACCGCTTTTTCGACTTTTGACCCTAGAAAGTGCCTATTTTTGTGCGCTTTTGCTTTTAAAAAAGCCTTGAGCGACAGCGAAAGCCATAGTTGCTTTTGCTTTTTCAAGTATTCCTGATGGTGTTTGCTAAAAATTGTCCCTGACGTAACGAAGTGAAGTCAAAAAAGTTTGAGCTTTAGCGAAAACATAGGGCAATTTTCGTATGAAAATAGGCTTTTAATAATAAAAAAGCTTTTAAATGCTTTTAGCTCGCCTGTAAGCCTTTAATAGCAATGCTTTCAGAAGTTAAAAGACGACACTTACCTTGCAATAAGACGACACTTACCTTGCATTATAACAGTATTTAAGACGACACTTACCTTGCAATTAACGACACAATATAATAATGTCGTCTTAAAGACATAATAAAGTGTTGCGTCATGAAAGAATTAGTCGTCAAAGATAATGCTCTAATCAATGCCAGTTACAATCTAGATTTAGTTGAACAGCGACTGATACTGTTGGCGATTGTCGAGGCAAGAGAATCGGGGCGGGGGATTAATGCCAATGACCCCTTATTTATCCATGCTGAAAGCTATATCAATCACTTTGGTGTACATCGCAATACAGCCTATCAAGCTCTGAAAGATGCCTGTAAGGACTTGTTTGCACGTCAATTTAGCTACCAAGAGTTATCTCCGAAAGGCAAGGTTATCAATCAGATGAGCCGTTGGGTATCACAAATCGGTTATATGGACGATGGTGCAACCGTGAATTTGATTTTTGCGCCAGCTATCATCCCTTTTATTACACGGCTTGAGGAGCAATTTACAAGCTACGAACTAAAGCAAATTAGTGGTTTAACCACTGCTTATGCTGTGCGCTTGTATGAGCTACTAATCGCATGGCGTAGCACTGGAAAAACACCAGTAATTGAACTGTCGGATTTCAGACAAAAACTTGGTGTTTTAGAAACTGAATACAGTCGTATGCACGATTTTAAAAAACGTGTTTTAGACCCTGCAATCAAAAATGTAAATGAGCATACAGACATTACAATCAAGGTTGAGCAACATAAAACAGGGCGTTCGATCACTGGTTTTTCTTTTAAATTCAAGCAAAAACAACAACCAAAAATTGAAAAACCAATCGATCCGAAACGAGATCCAAACACACCTGATTTTTTTATCAAAATGACCGATGCACAACGCCATTTGTTTGCTAATAAAATGTCTGAGATGCCTGAAATGTCTAAGTATTCACAAGGTACTGAAAGCTATCAGCAATTTGCTATTCGTATTGCTGATATGCTTTTAGAACCTGAAAAATTTAGAACTTTTTACCCGCTTTTAGTTCAGCTTGGCTTTAGTCAAAAGTGAAGTCATTGCCTTTTTTCTGCTTAGGCTGTTCATGTTCATAGCTGAACGGCTTAAATGTCGGCTGCCGCTCATTCTCAATTGAGATTTTCCTTTGATTAATAGCCTGCTGCATCTGATCGTGGTAGAGTTTTAACTGAGGTGAAATATCAATAAGTGCCTGTTTGTCCTTATCGAGGATATAGCTCACTTGCTCAATTTTTTTCAAGTCACGCTCGCGGGCTATTTTATCGCTGATCTGTTCGTATTTTTCCTTTGAACACCTTGCATACTCTTGCATATCGTTTCTTGCCCATGCTTGCGCCTGCAAACGTGTGTAGGTTGATAGCTCCCAACCAACACTGTCACTAACATGGTCATACTCAGCATCTTTCACATAGCCGTATTTTGATAGATAGCGTTCATACGCCTGTTTCTGCTTCTCTCTATCCTCTTCTTTGCGTTTGGCTTCCTGTTGTCGCTCTCGCTCTTTCTGCTGCTGTGCCTGCATTTCCTCTCTAATTTCAGCATGATAGACAGCAAGGCTCGACTGGTCTGTCTCGTACTGTTTGAGCATGTCATCAAAGCTAAATAGTTCAGAGCTAAACCATCCTTTTTTAATCTTGATCGGAGGAGGTAGAGGCTCACCAATTTCACGCAAGAGCACCTCAGCCTCTTTCCCCTCCCTAATTAACCTATCAAGCTGAAGACGGTCTATATCGCTCTGTAATGCGCTGTAAAAGCGATGCTCGGCGACTTTATCAGTATCCCCGCTCCTTGATTGCATGTATTGATCTAAAAGCGTCTGGCGGTGCTGCTGATGCTCATACAGTGCTTGCTGTGCTGCCGTATAGACTGCGGGGGCTTCATCCACTGCCGCCTCCAGTTGCTGCTGTTGTAGCTCCTCCAGTCCTGTTTCAGTTTCAAATATAGACATATCAAGGTTTTCAGCCTTTGAATTGCGCTGCTTGATTTCATCATTACGCTTAACGATCTCCATCTCCTTGCCCTTTCGCTTTGCATGTGTGGCTTCTATCCCCTCTTTGATGGTCGGCTCTATCATCAATCCTCTGTCCTCATGACTACGATGATCAACAGTTAGATCCAAGCCTGCGGCTGCAAGATGGCGATTTGTGAGATCAGCTACTTCCTCCCTGATTTTCTTCAGCGTTGAGTGTCTGTCTAGCTCTCTGACTTTCCCCCCTAAGCCTTGCCCTGTGGCGGTTCGAGTGGTCATCAATATATGGGCATGGAAGTTTCTATCATCACTCCCCCCTGCGATATGAGGAGCATGTATCGCTACGTCCACCGCCACGCCATGTCCTTTGACTAAGGATTGACATAG
>NZ_NHRP01000065.1:0-4452 GCF_002165385.1 Acinetobacter sp. WCHA39 | reverse complement strand
CAGTAAGTTTATTTCGCTACGGTTTGGACTATGTTCAAATGGCTATTCTACGTTTGATTGGTTTTGGAAAAAAAGAAGAATTTAAGAAAGTGCTAGCAATTTTAAGAAAGAAAAAGCCTGATAGGACAAGGGCCCTATGAAATTTGTCGTGTACAAAGTATTTATTTGAAATTCCTCGCCTAGTTCAAGATAATTTTGACCTGCTTGAAATAGTGAAACCATTACACATTTATCTTTCTTGGTTTGCAGGTTTACTTATTGTTGGTCATGCTTTAGCAGCAATAAAACATCACATCATTGATAAAGATAATGTCTTATTGAGTATGTTGCGCCAACCTAAATAAATCCTGACACATAAAAAAACCGCTTAACGCGGTTTTTTACATTTAAATCTTTTTTACTTCTGCAATCCATTTCTGTTTCTCATCATCAGAAATAAAGGATGCCTCAAAAGAGTTAATTGCAAGTTGCTTAAGCTCATCATTCGATAAATCTAGAGCCTGCTGAATTGCTACAAAGTTATCATTCATATAACCACCGAAATATGAAGGATCATCCGAGTTTACAGTAACATGCACACCTTTTTGTAATAAACGGCGGATGTTATGCTCACCCATGTCATTGACAACACAAAGCTTTAAATTACTTAAAGGGCAAACTGTTAATGGCATTTTTTCTGCGATTAAACGTACCATTAACTGCTCATCTTCTTCTGAGCGAACACCATGATCAATACGGTTTACTTTGAGTAAATCCAAAGCTTCCCAGATATATTCTGGTGGGCCTTCTTCACCTGCATGTGCCACAATCAAGAAACCTGCTTCACGTGCTTTAGCAAAAACACGTTCAAATTTCGAAGGAGGATGCCCTACTTCGCTTGAATCTAAACCAATTGCAATAATGTCATCTTTAAATGGCAAGGCTTGCTCAAGTGTTTCAAATGCTTTTTCTTCACTTAAATGACGCAAGAAGCACATGATCAATTGAGAACTAATCCCTAATTTTTCTTGAGCATCTTTACAAGCACGCTTTAAACCTGCCAGTACCGTTGCAAATTCAACCCCACGCTCAGTATGTGTTTGTGGGTCGAAGAACATCTCTGTATGCACGACACGATCTTCAGCACATTTCTCGAAATATGCCCAAGCTAGATCATAAAAATCTTGTTCATGCACCAGCACGTTCGCACCAGCATAATAGATATCAAGAAATGATTGAAGATTATGGAAGTTGTAGGCTTGCTTTACTTCCTCAACTGATTGATACGGAATCTGAATCTGATTACGCTGTGCAATTGCAAACATCAGTTCTGGTTCAAAAGTCCCTTCAATATGCACATGCAATTCGGCTTTGGGTAAAGCACGAATCAGCTCGATTTGATTCATATTAACTCCACGTTTAAATAAAAAAGGGTGTTGCCTGTTCGGTACACCCTCTAAAGGTTTTATCAATAACTTTTAAATGGCTTAACCACCAAATGCAATAAATTTAAATACCCACAGTGCAGCAATAATCCAAACCATGTAAGGAACTGTTTTTGCTTTGCCTGTAAATAATTTGACTAATGCATAACTAATAAAGCCCATTGCAATACCATCCGCAATTGAATACGTAAATGGCATAAATACAATCGTTAAAAATGCAGGTACTGCTTCTGTAATATCATCCCAATCAATATGTGTGATTCCTTGAATCATCAACACACCGATAAATAATAATGCAGGAGCTGTTGCAAAACTTGGAACAGATTGAGCTAATGGTGCCAAGAATAAGCAGCCAATAAATAAGAATGCAACGACAACGGCAGTCAAACCTGTACGACCACCCGCAGCAACGCCAGAGGCAGATTCGATATAAGGTGTGGTTGAAGATGTACCTAATGCTGCGCCTGCAACAATTGCTGTTGAATCAGCAAACAACGCTTTCTTCAAACGAGGTAACTTACCATCTTGTAGTAAACCTGCACGGTGCGATACACCAACTAAAGTCCCTGTACTATCAAATAAATCGACAATAAAGAAGACAAAAATCACACCAACCATACTTGCAGTAAATAAACCTTCAAAGTCCATTTGCATAAAGGTGGGTGCAATCGATGGAATTTGTCCAACAACACCTTTAAATTCATTTAAGCCTAAAGCTGTCGCTATTCCAGTCACAGCAAGAATACTAATGATGATCGCACCACGAACTTTTAACTGGTGTAAAACCACAATCATTAAAAAGCCAAATAAAGCTAGTAAAACCGTAGGTTGCTTGATATTTCCCAGACCAACTAAAGTCGCTGGATTGTCTACAATGATGCCTGCATTTTTAAGCGCAATGAGGGCAAGAAATAAACCAATACCCCCGCCAATCGCAAATTTAAGCGACATAGGAATGGCATTGACAATCGCTTCACGAATTTTAAAAAAGCTGATTGCCAAAAAGATTAAACCTGATACAAAAACAGCCGCAAGCGCCGTCTGCCAAGGTACACCCATGCCTAAACAGACCGAATAGGTAAAGTAGGCATTTAGGCCCATCCCCGGTGCAAGTGCGATTGGATAATTGGCAACAATCCCCATTACCAAGCAACCAATAGCAGCAGCTAAACAGGTTGCAACAAACACGGCACCATGATCCATTCCAGTTTCGGAAAGAATAAGTGGGTTTACAATAATGATGTAACACATCGTCAAAAATGTAGTTACACCCGCTAGAACTTCTGTTCTGAAGTTGGTTTTGTTCTCACTTAATTTAAATAAGCGTTCTAAAACACCAACCGAAGCATTAGGCGTTGTCATAACATAGCACCTGTTAAAATCTGAGATCTTAGGAATTGAAATCTATACACTTGCATTTCAATCTTTTTTGAATTTGCGAAATGGCATACACAACGACAAAGCAATCTCTATGCCAGCCGAATACTTGTGACACCAACAAGATGTATAAATGTGACCCGCTATCAAAATGTAAAAAGCTGCATAACGAGATGCAGCTTTTTATTCAATGGTAAATATTTTAACAGATTTTAAGCAAAACTTGACGGCTTCAAATCAAAAAAAGGCTAGTTATCATACATTCTAGAAAGACACATACACTGAATTGCAATAATTATTGATTAATATCAATGACTATTGATCGTTCTTATACGATGACAAATGTGTATGCTTGGTATAATTAGGATTATTCTGGATCATATGCAAACTCTGTTCCGCATCATTTACAATTTTCGTAAGCTCTTGGTGTCTTTTATCTTGGGCATCTACATATGCAGCGTAACCTAAAACAACAATCGAACAGACAACAAGCAATGGAAGGAATTTCTTCATTATTATTATCTCTATTGTATGCTTTTCTTGAATATTAACAATAATAAACAAAAAAGAGAATTAATTAACATTAAATAATCAAAAATTAGAAATAATTCACAATTATATGATTGTTTATGAATTGATTTTGTATATTTTTCATCCAAATAAATCTTAAATTATTTATATTCTTAATGCAATTGCATTTTATATAATTCAATTAGATAGCTTGAAATTTAAGCATTTTTTATAACATTTGTTAAAATTAAAGAAGGATTATTATCAAAAATCAAATAAAAAAGCATCTTTAGTTTAACTAAAGACGCTTTTACTCATATGCGATCTAAACAAGTTTAAAACTGATAATTCAATCGAACTAGAACATTACGTGGTGTTCCAGGCATTGACTCTGAGCGCCAATAGTCTTTATTAGTTAGGTTATTTACAGCAAGCGTAACGTTCCAAGGATCAGCGCTATAACCAATTGCAGCATCTAAACGCGTGAATCCTTGAAAATCGATAGGCGTATTATCTAAATTGCCATTGGAATATATCTTCGCATCACCAACATAAGTTGCGCCAATTTCACCATAGATCTTCTCGACTGGTAAATAGCGTATAAATAAGTTTCCAGTATGGCATGGAGTATTATTGAGTACTTTACCAACATTGGCCGCTTTATTGTCTTTAGAAATCTCTGTATCCATATAGCTATAGCCTCCCCGTACAAACAAGTTATCTAAAGCACGTCCAATAAAGCTAAACTCCATCCCTTTAGACTGATGCTGGACCCTTCAATATTTCAATGCGCTCAATATTGGCAGTACTACGGCGAACTTGACCACTTTCACGGACACCATCACGATAGATATCGCCAGTATCTGCATTAAATCCGCGCAAGTTGATGCCATCACCACGCATATCATAGCTCGTTGATACCCCAGGTGTTCCCTGTAACATGACACTTAAATCATTTGCACCATAGATTTTATATTTCTGAACTTTGTACACGACAAATTTCATAGGGCCCTTGTCCTATCAGGCTTTTTCTTTCTTAAAATTGCTAGCACTTTCTTAAATTCTTCTTTTTTTCCAAAACCAATCAAACGTAGAATAGCCATTTGAACATAGTCCAAACCGTAGCGAAATAAACTTACTG
>NZ_NHRP01000064.1:2306-5496 GCF_002165385.1 Acinetobacter sp. WCHA39 | reverse complement strand
GCCACACTACCATCAGCGCTAAGAGGTTTCACTTCTGAGTTCGGGAAGGGATCAGGTGGTTCACTCTTGCTATTGTCGCCAGCAAACTGTTGTGGTGTTTTGGGGTCTTATTGATCATGTTGTGTTCTCACTTCATGTCTGCCTTACTTACGAACCAAAGAGTTATTAACGGATTAGATATTGAGTCTAACTTTGTGTTCAGCATTTTAACTAGTTTTCACACTAAATCAAGTTGTGTATTGAATTTATCTTGAATACAACAACTGTTTGGGTGTTGTATAGTCAAGCCTCACGAGCAATTAGTATTGGTCAGCTTCACACGTCACCGTGCTTCCACACCCAACCTATCAACGTCCTAGTCTCGAACGGCTCTTTAGAGGAATAAATTCCTAGGGAAATCTTATCTTGAGGTAGGCTTCCCGCTTAGATGCTTTCAGCGGTTATCCCTTCCGAACATAGCTACCCGGCGATGCGACTGGCGTCACAACCGGTACACCAGAGGTTCGTCCACTCTGGTCCTCTCGTACTAGGAGCAGATCCTCTCAAATTTCCAGCGCCCACGGTAGATAGGGACCGAACTGTCTCACGACGTTCTAAACCCAGCTCGCGTACCTCTTTAAATGGCGAACAGCCATACCCTTGGGACCTGCTTCAGCCCCAGGATGAGATGAGCCGACATCGAGGTGCCAAACACCGCCGTCGATATGAACTCTTGGGCGGTATCAGCCTGTTATCCCCAGAGTACCTTTTATCCGTTGAGCGATGGCCCTTCCATACAGAACCACCGGATCACTAAGACCTACTTTCGTACCTGCTCGACTTGTGGGTCTCGCAGTTAAGCGCGCTTTTGCCTTTATACTCTACGCGTGATTTCCGACCACGCTGAGCGCACCTTCGTACTCCTCCGTTACTCTTTAGGAGGAGACCGCCCCAGTCAAACTACCCACCAGACATGGTCCTCGCCCCGGATTACGGGGCAGAGTTAGAACCTCAACATTACCAGGGTGGTATTTCAAGGACGGCTCCATTGGAACTAGCGTTCCAACTTCAAAGCCTCCCACCTATCCTACACAAGTAAGGTCAAAGTTCAATGTCAAGCTGCAGTAAAGGTTCACGGGGTCTTTCCGTCTAGCCGCGGGTACACTGCATCTTCACAGCGATTTCGATTTCACTGAGCCTCTGCTGGAGACAGCGCCGCCATCATTATGCCATTCGTGCAGGTCGGAACTTACCCGACAAGGAATTTCGCTACCTTAGGACCGTTATAGTTACGGCCGCCGTTTACTGGGGCTTCGATCAAGAGCTTCGCTTACGCTAACCCCATCAATTAACCTTCCAGCACCGGGCAGGCATCACACCCTATACGTCCACTTTCGTGTTTGCAGAGTGCTATGTTTTTAATAAACAGTTGCAGCGGCCTGGTTTCTGTGGCTGCCAATAGCTCAGGGAGCAAGTCCCATCACCGTCAGCAGCGTACCTTCTCCCGAAGTTACGGTACCATTTTGCCTAGTTCCTTCAGCAGAGTTCTCTCAAGCGCTTTGGTCTACTCGACCTGACCACCTGTGTCGGTTTCGGGTACGATTCCTGTGTAACTGAAGCTTAGAGACTTTTCCTGGAAGCATGGTATCAGCCACTTCACTGTACAAGTACAGCTTGCTATCAGTTCTCAGCATAGAGTACCCCGGATTTGCCTAAGATACATGCCTACAACCTTCCACCTGGACAACCAACGCCAGGCTGACTTAACCTTCTCCGTCCTCTCATCGCATTACACAGAAGTATTGGAATATTAACCAATTTCCCATCGACTACGCCTCTCGGCCTCGCCTTAGGGGTCGACTCACCCAGCCCCGATTAACGTTGGACTGGAACCCTTGGTCTTTCAGCGAACGGGTTTTTCACCCGTTTTGTCGTTACTCACGTCAGCATTCGCACTTCTGATACCTCCAGCATACTTCTCAATACACCTTCATCGGCTTACAGAACGCTCCCCTACCACGTATACTAAGTATACATCCGCAGCTTCGGCACATAGTTTTAGCCCCGTTACATCTTCCGCGCAGGCCGACTCGACTAGTGAGCTATTACGCTTTCTTTAAAGGGTGGCTGCTTCTAAGCCAACCTCCTAGCTGTCTATGCCTTCCCACATCGTTTCCCACTTAACTATGATTTTGGGGCCTTAGCTGGCGGTCTGGATTGTTTTCCTCTTGACTACGGACGTTAGCACCCGCAGTCTGTCTCCCGGATAGTACTCATTGGTATTCGGAGTTTGCATCGGTTTGGTAAGTCGGGATGACCCCCTAGCCGAAACAGTGCTCTACCCCCAATGGTATTCGTCCGAGGCGCTACCTAAATAGCTTTCGGGGAGAACCAGCTATCACCAGGCTTGATTAGCCTTTCACCCCTATCCACAAGTCATCCCCTGGCTTTTCAACGACAGTGGGTTCGGTCCTCCAGTTAGTGTTACCCAACCTTCAACCTGCTCATGGATAGATCGCCTGGTTTCGGGTCTACACCCAGCAACTAAACGCCCTATTAAGACTCGATTTCTCTACGGCTCCCCTATACGGTTAACCTTGCTACTGAATGTAAGTCGCTGACCCATTATACAAAAGGTACGCAGTCACCGAACAAGTCGGCTCCCACTGCTTGTATGCATGCGGTTTCAGGATCTATTTCACTCCCCTCACAGGGGTTCTTTTCGCCTTTCCCTCACGGTACTGGTTCACTATCGGTCAGTCAGGAGTATTTAGCCTTGGAGGATGGTCCCCCCATATTCAGACAAGGTTTCACGTGCCTCGCCCTACTCGTCATCATTGTGTGTGCCCTTTCGTGTACGGGAATATCACCCTCTACGTTCGCACTTCCCAGAGCGTTCCACTAGAACACACACAACTTAATGGGCTGATCCCCGTTCGCTCGCCGCTACTAAGGGAATCTCAATTGATTTCTTTTCCTAAGGGTACTGAGATGTTTCACTTCCCCTCGTTCGCTTCATAAGCCTATGTATTCAGCTTATGATACCCGCCTTATAGCGGGTGGGTTCCCCCATTCAGAAATCTCCGGATCACAGGATATTTGCCGCCTCCCCGGAGCTTTTCGCAGGCTATTACGTCTTTCATCGCCTCTGACTGCCAAGGCATCCACCACATGCACTTAATTACTTGACTATACAACCCCAAACAGTCGT
>NZ_NHRP01000064.1:0-1911 GCF_002165385.1 Acinetobacter sp. WCHA39 | reverse complement strand
CGTGGTGGAGACTAGGAGAGTCGAACTCCTGACCTCCTGCGTGCAAAGCAGGCGCTCTACCAACTAAGCTAAGTCCCCAGCTTATCATTTAATGAACGACATATCTTTCAGATTTGGTGGGTCTGACAAGACTTGAACTTGTGACCCCACGCTTATCAAGCGTGTGCTCTAACCAACTGAGCTACAGACCCTCAGATACATCTTCGAAGAACAACTTGTTGTGGATTCTTACCGATCGTCAATCTTTCGTTAAGGAGGTGATCCAGCCGCAGGTTCCCCTACGGCTACCTTGTTACGACTTCACCCCAGTCATCGGCCACACCGTGGTAAGCGTCCTCCTTGCGGTTAGACTACCTACTTCTGGTGCAACAAACTCCCATGGTGTGACGGGCGGTGTGTACAAGGCCCGGGAACGTATTCACCGCGGCATTCTGATCCGCGATTACTAGCGATTCCGACTTCATGGAGTCGAGTTGCAGACTCCAATCCGGACTACGATCGGCTTTTTGAGATTAGCATCCTATCGCTAGGTAGCAACCCTTTGTACCGACCATTGTAGCACGTGTGTAGCCCTGGCCGTAAGGGCCATGATGACTTGACGTCGTCCCCGCCTTCCTCCAGTTTGTCACTGGCAGTATCCTTAAAGTTCCCATCCGAAATGCTGGCAAGTAAGGAAAAGGGTTGCGCTCGTTGCGGGACTTAACCCAACATCTCACGACACGAGCTGACGACAGCCATGCAGCACCTGTATCTAGATTCCCGAAGGCACCAATCCATCTCTGGAAAGTTTCTAGTATGTCAAGGCCAGGTAAGGTTCTTCGCGTTGCATCGAATTAAACCACATGCTCCACCGCTTGTGCGGGCCCCCGTCAATTCATTTGAGTTTTAGTCTTGCGACCGTACTCCCCAGGCGGTCTACTTATCGCGTTAGCTGCGCCACTAAAGCCTCAAAGGCCCCAACGGCTAGTAGACATCGTTTACGGCATGGACTACCAGGGTATCTAATCCTGTTTGCTCCCCATGCTTTCGTACCTCAGCGTCAGTATTAGGCCAGATGGCTGCCTTCGCCATCGGTATTCCTCCAGATCTCTACGCATTTCACCGCTACACCTGGAATTCTACCATCCTCTCCCATACTCTAGCTGACCAGTATCGAATGCAATTCCTAAGTTAAGCTCAGGGATTTCACATCCGACTTAATCAGCCGCCTACGCACGCTTTACGCCCAGTAAATCCGATTAACGCTCGCACCCTCTGTATTACCGCGGCTGCTGGCACAGAGTTAGCCGGTGCTTATTCTGCGAGTAACGTCCACTATCCTAGAGTATTAATCTAAGTAGCCTCCTCCTCGCTTAAAGTGCTTTACAACCAAAAGGCCTTCTTCACACACGCGGCATGGCTGGATCAGGCTTCCGCCCATTGTCCAATATTCCCCACTGCTGCCTCCCGTAGGAGTCTGGGCCGTGTCTCAGTCCCAGTGTGGCGGATCATCCTCTCAGACCCGCTACAGATCGTCGCCTTGGTAGGCCTTTACCCCACCAACTAGCTAATCCGACTTAGGCTCATCTATTAGCGCAAGGTCCGAAGATCCCCTGCTTTCCCCCGTAGGGCGTATGCGGTATTAGCATTCCTTTCGGAATGTTGTCCCCCACTAATAGGCAGATTCCTAAGCATTACTCACCCGTCCGCCGCTAAGATAAGGTGCAAGCACCTCATCTCCGCTCGACTTGCATGTGTTAAGCCTGCCGCCAGCGTTCAATCTGAGCCATGATCAAACTCTTCAGTTTAAAATCATTTGTACTTTACTAAAAGTACTAAATCTGGCTCATCAATTTTCTGACTAAAAATTCGCTCAAATAAACTTCGAGAAATTCTTACCATTCAATCAATGAAATATTTTCGATCGATCAA
>NZ_NHRP01000063.1:0-6117 GCF_002165385.1 Acinetobacter sp. WCHA39 | reverse complement strand
AATCAACAGGGTTTTCGGTCTCTAAGTACTTTTTAAAGGGAACATCATCGACTCAAATCTCTATTTGCAACAGTGCCCCATGAAGTGCCTGCCTGCGTCTGTTAGCCGAACGCCCCGCGCATGGCGCTCAAATAGCAGGACACCAAGGTTATCCTCCAGCGCTTTCACACGCGCGCTGACGCTCGACTGGCTGATACCAAGTGCCTTGGCCGCATGCCGAAAATTCAGATGCTCGGCGACGGCGATGAACTGAACAAGGGAAATGAGCGGTATCCTGCCAGACAGGATACCGACATTCACGAGGTTTCGATGGTTAGTGCGCCGCATCGGAGCGGGCCTGCTACCAGTCGTCGGTTAGACGACTGGCGACTTCTCGGTGGCAGCCCCACGGAGCCGAAGGAGCACCAGCCCCAACGAAACCAGTACCGCCATCGCCGTGGCGTAACAGATCACGGGCCACGCTGTGTCACCGTTTAAAAGTGCCACCGCCAATGTCCCGACAATGCTGACTATCAGGCTTTGAACGCAGAAGTAGAACGCGACCGCTGATCCCGCGATGTCGTCGAACTCTGCCAAAGCGCCGTTCGCGGTAACGGACACCGTGAAGACAATACCGACCGCGACAACCCACATCGGTAGGATGAAGGTGAGGAATGACGGCGAGCCGTAAAGTTCGCCGATCCCCAACAGGACCGCTCCGCAAACAAGCAACGCCATCCCACGCGCCACGCATCCTGCGATGCCCCATCTGGCGACAAAGGACTTCGCGAAACGGGTTGTCACGATCATTACAAGCGCGACAGTGGCGAAGGCAAAGCTGAATCCGATCTCGGAATATTCCGCTTGGCCTATGAGCACACGGGGAGCCGTCGAGAAGAAGACGAAGAAGGTGCCCATACCGGCGCTAAAGCCGACAGTGTAAACCCAAAAAGCCGGACTCGCGAAGATCGGCAAGACAGATCGGCGCGTCTTGACTTGATCCAGAGGGCGGGTTTCGTGCCACCTGAAACCCGCATTTAGGAGTGCGAGCATCGCCAGTATAGCCAAAGTAATGAATATCGCCTGCCATCCCAAGAACTCGCCGATCAATGCTCCGGCGATAGGGCCGAGCGCAGGCACGAACGCCAGCATCGAACTGAAAAGGCCGTAGATGACGACACCCTCAGGACGGTTGGCATAAACGTCGCGAACCGTCGCGAACGTCGCCACCAGCATGGCCGACGCGCCCACTGCTTGAAGTAGACGGAAAGCGACAAAGGCCGGTGCAGTTGAAGACCAAGCTGCTCCCAGAGACGCAATGACGAAAGCCGTTGCGCCCGCAAGTAGAATTGGCCGTCGCCCGATTCTGTCTGAGAGCGGACCAAAAATCACCTGGCCCACGCCGAGCATCACCATATAGAGGCTCAACGTGAGTTGGATCATAGCGGGCGTCGTGTTCAGGATGCCGGGCATCGCTGGAACGACAGGGAGATAAATATCCATCGCCAGTGAAGCGAGGATGTCGAAAGGAGCCATCAGCAGCAGTGCTGCCGGCAGCGTATAGGCCCACGCGGGGCGTGTGGTGGTCATGACGAATCAACCCTCGATTAAGGAATACCGGGCGACGTCTGCTCGTCAGCAATCAGATGAGACTAGCCTTACAGAGCGCCGCAACAACAATACTGGTTGTTGCGGCTTACTTGTCTGCTGACTTGGAATTTCCCATCTGATTACTCCACGCTTACGAATATGAATTGCTACATTTTATCCGATTATCTTTTGCTTCGCAATGCGGCATGGGCGCACTCAGCGTTCCAGCCCCCTCTGCCGCCCTAAATGCTTGCTCCAATGCATCGAGCACCATATCTGTATTCATCCGTGTCGATACTTTCCATCCAACAATTGCTCGTGAGAACACATCAATAATAAATGCAGTATAAACCCAGCCTGAATTTGTTTGAATATACGTAAAGTCACTCACCCACAGTTGGTCAGGATGATCAGCAGTAAAATTACGTTTTACCAAGTCATCCGCTCGTTTTTGATCATCTCGGCTACGGGTGGTTTGTTTGTTCTTACCACGCCAAACACCTTTTATACCTAGCTTTTGCATTAATCGAGCAACAGTACAGCGCGCAATAATATAGCCTTCACGTTTCAGTTTTTGCCAGACTTTACGTACACCATACCGACCTGAACTTTCCTTCCAAATTCGTTTAATCTCCTCAGCATGATGCAAGTCATGTAAATCTCGCTTTGCTCGATGTTCTGGATTTTCACAGAGATCTAGAGTCCGGTAATAGGTTGAAGGTGCGATCGGTAAAATTCTACAAATCGCCTCGACTCCGTACAGCTCTTTATTATTATGGATAAAATCCACCATTATTTGTGTGGGCGGTCGAGCTCCGCCTGGGCGAAAAAAGCGGCTGCTTTACGTAGAATTTCATTGGCGCGTTGCAGTTCTTTATTTTCGCGTTCGAGTTGTTTGATACGTTCTTGGTCTGAAAGCTGCTGTACTTTAACTGGATTTTGTTTATCTAAATATTTTTGATACCAAACACGTAGTGTTTCAGGAGTACAACCCTTGCGCAGTATACTGCTCAGGGAGCAATAGCGGTGATCGCAGCCCAATTCGATGGATAATCTTTCTCGGATTCAATCAATAATTGAACCGCTCTTTCTCTGATTTCAGGGGTATATTTTACTTTTTTCATCGGGACATTCTCTCAGAAAGCTTGGTCTCCGACAAACCCGGTACGGTTCAAAAATCTTCCATTGATTTATTTATATCTGTTAAACCAGTCGCATTATGAAATGTAATATAAGTAGAAATTTCAGTATAAATGGTCATGATCTTTTCTAAATTTGAATATCTAAGCGTCTTCATTAATCAACCTTATTGATTATTAGTTTCTTCTTTTAAAGCTCTTTGTACTGTTGCTATCCCTACTTTAAACTTTTCTGCAACACCTCTAAATGTTGAATTTTCTTCAGCCATTGCTTTTCGTATTTCAACATAGTCAACCTTCCGCTTTCTTCCCTTATATAAGCCCTTCGCTTTGGCTTTTGCAATTCCTTCCTTTTGACGCTCACGGATCATGGAGCGTTCAAACTCTGCAAATGCAGCAAGCATCTGAAACATGAGTTTATTTATTGCCGATTGTGCTACATCATGACTGAAGGTCAAATTCTCTTTATGAAAAATAATGGTTATACCACGATCATTCAGACTATTCACAATTTCGTTCAGATCATTTGTATTACGTGCCAGACGATCAATACTATGAACATGCACCGTATCACCTTCACGCAGATAGTCGAGCATTGCATTTAACTGAGGACGTTCACGGCTACCACCGCTTGCCTTTTCAGTAAAGGTCTTATCCAGGCTGATTCCATCTAATTGACGTTCAGTATTTTGTTCAGTTGAACTGACTCGAATATATCCGACCTGATTAGGCATTCTGTACCGTTAGAGTTTAGATAATTAAATACATATTGTACCGAAATTAAATATTAAGTCTATAAATACGGTTTTTGAGTTGCTTTTTAAGACTTTATTTTGTTCCGTTAGGCTATACTCTATAGTTACATAAATTTAGATATTAAAAACTTCTCTCCGATAAACCCAGTACGGTTCAATGATAAGATTAACCCGTTAGGTCAGGTGGCCTAACTTAAATAAAAAAGTCTCCGACAAACCCGGTACGGTTCAAAATCATTCCAGTCTAGTATTGGCTGTAGAAAAAGATTCTTCTGTTGCCTTATTCGAATTTTTAAAGACTTTACCTCTCTCTAGTGTATCCAGTCTGGTTGCTACCCTCCTGATCTTCCTGTTTTTTGTTACTTCGGCTGATTCAGGAGCCTTGATCACAGATTACCTTACGGCTAAAACGGAGCACTCCCCTGTTTGGCAACGTTTGTTCTGGACAGCTGTGATTGCTGTTCTTTCTATTATCTTGCTGATCGTTGGTGGTTTAAGTGCCTTGCAATCTGCAGTGATCATGAGTGCCTTGCCTTTTACTTTCATTATGCTGTTATTGTGCTGGGGGTTAATCAAGGCACTACGTTTAGATGTCTTAAAAGTACAGGCCCTACAAAGTGCTAGGATCACACCACGAGCTATACAAAACCCAAGAAGCTGGCAACAGCGTCTAGGTTTAATTATGCATTACCCACATTCTAAAGCCGAAGTAACAGCCTATATTCATCAGAATGTTCATCAGGCTTTTCAGAACATAAAACATGAATTTCAGCGCCGGAATCTGGATGTTTCAATCCGTGAGGTTGATGGGGGGCTATTACTGAAAGTAGATCATCAAAATGAAATCAACTTCATCTATCAAGTCGTGGCTACTGAAACACGAGCTCCGAGTTTTATGCTCGATGACGAAAGTAGCCTCTCTCTGAAATATTACAAAGCGGAAGTTTTTCTAAAAGAAGGGGGGAAAAACTACAATGTCATGGAATGGACACAAGAAGATTTACTCCAGGACATTATTGATCAATACGAACGCCACTTGTATTTTTTAAATGTAGTCCGTAATTAAACAATCTACATAGCAGTTCAAATTAACAAGTATTAGTTTGAACTGCTATCTTTTTGATTAACAATATCTTGATTTACCAAAAAATTTAATAGTACAGCATCCGTCTTCATTCTAACCTTGAACCAATTTTCAATGCGAATTTGATCTTCACTCGATAGTGGTTCAGATGTTCTCACACTAAGTTGCAGTATTTGCTTTTGATTGGGATCAGTCGGTAAATCAATGCCTTGTCCTAGAAAAATAGAGCTTACAGTGGGATGCTGTGCACGTAGCTCTGCAAAAACATCATTTGCATTGGCAAATAAAGCATTTTTCACCCTTAATTCTTGCTGTAATTGTTTTACCTGTTCATCCTTTTGGCGCAGGGCTTCTTGTCCATTCAGATACAAATCACTCAATACCCCAGATTTTAAGGCAGTCACATCAACCTTATCATCATTGGTTTGATGCACAATAATTTTAGTTCCTTCGAGATTTGCAACAGCAAGTCTCCCTTCAATATTCTGCAACGTCGCCTGACTTAAGGGCAAACCGACTAAAGCCAACTCAATGGTCCGTGTCTTGCTATCAATTTTTGAACTGGCGACTTGTGTTTCTTTAAAGGTAAATTCTTGTGTAATGAATTTGTTGGCAGTTGATTTAAAAACTTCTTCATTAACTAATTTAGTCGCCAGATAGGCACTTGGAATTGCGGTCACCATTGCGATCATCAGCAAAGATATTTTTACACGTCTTTCTACTTTTTCGTCAGCAAAACTATGTGGCTTTAACCTTAAAATCCGGATACCGATAATAGTTGCCAAACTGATGAACACACAATTGATGGTATATAAATACAGTGCACCACCAACAAAGCTCCACTGTCCAGTTGCAATACCAAATCCAGCAGTACAGACAGGTGGCATCAATGCTGTAGCAATCGCCACCCCTGGAATAACATTTGATTTTTCTTCTCGAGTGATCCCAATGATTCCTGCCAATCCACCAAATAATGCGATGAACACATCCCAAACGGTTGGGCTAGTTCGTGATAAAAGTTCAGATTGTGCATTATCGAGGGGTGATATCGAGAAATATAGAGTGGATACGACCAAGCTGATCAGTGTTGCAATACCTAGGTTGAAGAGTGCCCGTTTTACCAGTTTAAAGTCATAAACTGCTACACCCAGCCCCACCCCCATGATCGGTCCCATAAGTGGAGAAATTAGCATTGCGCCAATAATCACAGCTGTTGAATTGATATTTAATCCGACTGATGCAATAAAAATAGCGAATATTAAAATCCAGGGAATGGCTCCTGATAGCTCAATCCCATCACGAATACGACGCTCGATTTCATCATCTTCTGCCTTATCTTCCAGCAGACTAAAGCGATGGCGTGCACGTCTTAATCTACTTGTATAATTAAAGGAGGAGTTGTGTTTATTAGAGGTGTTGGTCAATTTAACATCCTACTTTTTATCCATCTGTGGAAAGACCTTTAATCTCAGTCGATTTTTGGTCCTCGTGATGGCACTGTTGCAAATAGAGATTTGAGTCGATGATGTTCCCTTTAAAAAGTACTTAGAGACCGAAAACCCTGTTGATT
>NZ_NHRP01000062.1:0-6444 GCF_002165385.1 Acinetobacter sp. WCHA39 | reverse complement strand
CTAGGCAAAAAGGTTCCATTTTTGCCCATTGGGCATCAGTAAGTATGTATCTATCCATAGTACTATTATAAATTAATTAGTAGCCTTTGTTAATTCTCAACAAGCCCTAGCAAACACCTCTAAAAATTCGTTATATAAGGGTAATTTAAAGGTTTTTTTCATACAGAACTCTCCTTAACTAAAATGAGGATTATAATCCGTGGATATATAGTCCTCAATTAGTGATATTTCTGTTTTTTGAGCAGTTAGTTTCAAATGTCAGAATTATCTATAAAGATAGGTCAATTAATCCGAAAAAAAAGGACGGAGAATCGACTCACACAAGAGTCCCTTGCATTGCAATGTGGAATCGATCGAAGTTATATGGGACGTATCGAACGTGGTGAAGTTAATATAACTATCTTAAAACTTTATGAAATAGCAAAAATTTTAAAGGTAGATCCTAAAGAATTATTGCCATCTTAAAAACAAAATTTGATTGTAAAAATTACTTAAATTATGTTTAGATACAAGTTTCACATGAAAAATAAATAGTTTTTTAATCAACAACTTGTAATAGTAGCTAATAAGTCAATAGGATTGATATGAGTGGAAACCTTAAACCAGCACATGCTGGTTATCGCTATCAAGATATTATTACTGCATATTTTTTTGTATTAGGAATTATAGAAAAATTTGATTCAGTTACTGTTGATAAAAAACAATTAGACGATGACAGATTCGATGACTTACAAATCATAAAAAAAGATGGATTTAAAACTAGAATTCAAATTAAACATAGTACAGATGCTAATAAGCCACTCGCTCTTTCTGAATTTACTAATAAAACGAGTACAAACTTAACTATTGATAGATTAATTTTAACTAATAAATTAGCTACTGAACCAGCAGATGAGTATCGACTATGTGCTACTTGGAATGCTCCATTAATTGAGGATAAATATCACGACTGTTTAATAGAGATAGCAGGAAAGCCTATTTTTGATAATATTAATTCAAAAATATATCAATTAGATTATGAAAAAATATGGCCTAAAAATCAGACTCCTTTATGGAAGCCACTAAAAAATAGAACAGATTTTAATAGATCAGACTTTATCGAGTTTTGTAAAAAATTCGTTATCGAGCTTGAATTACCTATTGCATCAAGCGATTTATTTTCACCTAGTCGTGTTGAAACTGAATTATTAACGCTATTACATGAGAAGATAGGGATTGGCCAATACCCTAATAGTGAACGCAAAGTAGAGGATGTTGCAGCCTTAGCAATAGCACTTGCAACTTGGGCAAGATCTAATGAATCTAAACTTGATACTCAAGAGATTGTTAAACAACTTGAAATAAGGACAGATTTTGGCAGAGTTTCTCAGGCATTTCCATTAGATAAAAAGTACTTTTATGACCGGCCTATTTTTAGAGAAAACATTTTAAATTTAGATAGCGACAAGAATTTCCATATATTGATTGGCCCTCCTGGATCAGGTAAGTCATGGGAATTAACGAATTTGTCAGAAATCTTGAAAGAAGATGCAATTGTTGCACGACATTACTGTTATTTATCCCCTAATGATGAAATATCTGAAAGAAGGGTTACTACAGATGTATTCTTTGCTAATTTATTAGCTGAATTACAAGATTCAATTAAAACACCATTCAGTTCAAAGATTGGACTTTCGGCAGATATTTCAAATTTCGAAAATGCCTTAAATGAATTAGCTTCTCGGAATGAAAAGGTCATTTTAATTATTGATGGCTTAGATCATATTTCTAGAGTTAAGTCAGCATCATCTAATTTGAATGATAATGAAACAGATATAATAGAAAGACTAGCATCTTTAGATATCCCAAATGGGATAAAGCTTATATTAGGTACACAACCAGGAGAACATTTAGACCCAATTTTAAAACGAAGGGAAAAGGACGTTTCAACTTACTATATACCTGATTGGACTCTTCAAGACACAATTGAACTATGTAAGCTACATGAGCTAGATACTCTATTCTCAGAGCATGGTATTGAAAATCATAATGAAATTTTTAGTCTAATTGCACAGAAAGCTAATAGCATACCTCTATATGCAAGATATTTATGTAAAGGGATAATTTCTAATTTAAAACAAAATCCGACTGAAAAACCTGAAGATTGGTTAAACCAACTGCCAATAATTAATGGTGATATTAAAGTCTATTACAAATATTTATATGAAAAAATTTCAGATGAAGGTCGTTTCGTTGCAGATTTATTTGCAGTAATAGAATTTGCTATTACTGAAGATGAACTTAAAGAAATGTATCCTCGTCACCAAGCACGTCATGTATCCTCTGCCCTAAAGGTATTTGAACCTGTATTTGTGCAAATTGAAGCTCAAGGTGGACTTAGGGTATTCCATGAAAGTTTCCGGCGATTTATTAGAGAAGAACTAAAAGAACAAGGAGTTAATTTAGAAGATATTCTAGATCCAGTGATTGATTGGATGAAGAATAAAGGTTTCTATGAAAATGCTAAGAGTTATCGATTTTTATTATCTGCCTTAAAAAATGCCAATAAATCAAATGAGATTTATGATTTGGTTTCATTTGATTTTGTATCTACAAGTATTAATTATGGCCATACTGTAGAGGCTATTCAAAATAATATTGCAATCACAGCTAATATTGCTTCATACGATCAAAATTGGGCAATATTAGTTAGATGCAATGAATTACGTAGAGCACTTCATACTTATGAGCAAGAGCGACTAGGAAATAAAGATTATTGGTTAACATATGGAAAGCTTTTTGGTCACCAAGCTTTATCAGAACGGTTACTTTTTGATGGCCGACCTACTTTAAAATATCTCAATGGTATGCAAGCTTGCTTAATTGTTGATGATATGGGAGGCATCGCACCATGGAGAGAATACTTAAATCTCGAGATGGATGATATTGAAGAAAATTACTTGAGTGATTATTTTGATCCTTTAACTCAATTAAAAACTTCTGAAGAAAATAACTTAGCAATAGTACAGGGCTACTTAAGTCTTGGTTTAGGTTTTAGAATATTAAGAAAAATTTTCATATATTTAAACCAAATTAAAAATAATCAGGATATCCCTATTTATTTTATTAAATGTTTAGCGGATCGTTTGGCGAAAAATAATCTAGTTAAAACAGTAGTTCGATTAGCAGAAAAATTTAGCAGTTCTAAAGACTCAAAGCTAATTGCATATGGGTTATATTGGGGATTGGCTGATTTCCATAATCAACAGACTTCTTATTCTTTAGCAAGAGAATATGCTGAATGTGCATTAAATCTCACAACATCACCTATTCTGATTTCACAATTATTAGATTATGGAATAAATTTAAATAATCTGGTCATTGATAGAAGAAAAATTTTTTCAATAAATTTGGGTTTTGATGGCCATCCAGAAAAAAATAATTTGAAATTATGGGTAGCCTCAATCAGGGTATTAGCTCATTCCGATCAACTTTATAAAGTATTAAATCGAGAACTTAGAAGAATTCGCGGTATGGGGTGGTATCGATGCTGGTTAAAATTTGCTATCAACGTGTTTTGTGCAGAAAAAGCAGAAGATTATAATATTAAAGAAGTTTTTAATATTCTTTTGGAAGAAAGCCGTCCATTTGTTGGAAACCCAAGAGCATGTGATCTATATGCAATTCATGGGACTATTAGCTATACAATAGGGTTAGGATTAAAGCTAGTAAAAACAGAGGATGAATGGGCACATATTTTAGAAGTACTTAAACAAGTTAATTTAAACACTACAACAAGACTTGATAGAGAAGTTAATGGACCTGTTTCAAGTGATGTTATTTTTAATCTGCTTGAACCTTATTCCAAGCTTGAGAATATCAATAGATACATATTAGAAGCTTTAAAATCTGAAATTGACCATGTGGAAAATAATGGTACATATTACTCAACTCATGCTGAACTAAAGTTAAAATATACTAAAATACTTTTAAATAATAATAAGCCAGAGGCTAATACAGAATGGAAAGATGTAGGTGTATATTTAGCTAGCTATGGTTATAGAAAAGATATAACTCTGTTTGAGGTAATTGATACTGTTTCTGTAATCGCTCATAAATCTAAAGATGAGTGTTTATTAGCCTTAGAAAAATTACAGCCATTAATTTCCTCTGTATTAAGGCATACAGATGGTAGAAGTACTAAGCATACACCGAATCGTTGGTTCAAAGAGCTATTGGATATTGATCCTGAAGCTGCTTTAAATGTGTTAGCAAGAACAATTGTTGAGGAAAACTTTCATGAAAGTTGGCCAACGATAGAAGCTCTTAAATTAGTTGCTAATAAGCTACTAGATCAAGCGAATCCATTAATACTTGATAGTTTATGGCAAACAATACCTTTTGAAATTAAATATGAAAATGATGGTCTTACAGCATTAAAAGAGCGTCTAGAATGTATTCTGAAATTAAATACTCTCTATCCTCAATTTGTAGAAAATAGAATTCATTTATTAGCTGCCCAAGTTTCTAATGATGTTTCCAAATATAATGAAGATGCCATTAGAGAGTTAGAGTTAGTTTCAAATAATCTCGGTTATCCGATTAAATGTCAGATAAAACCCACAAAGACTTCTTGCTCAACTAGTTATTCAGGAGGGGATTCAGTTTCCAAAGTTAATTCTGATTATATTTCTCCTGAAATAGTTCCTCATCCACCAGAGGATGCTACTCTTGGAGATATAATTAAATGTATTAGACTTGTTGAAAAATCACAGAACAAAAATTATCAAAAACTTAATGTCTATCTTTCATATAAATTGCAAGAGCTAAGCATAGAAGGGAATGAAAATGATGCTGAAAGAATTCTCGTCTTCTACGGACGTGAGGTCTTTTCATGGTCGGAAGATCACCCTTTAGCTAGCCTAGCCCAAAGCCTTGAAAATGCTAGTCTCTCAGACTTAGCTGCTATTGCCTATACTCTAGCTTATATGAAATCTAGAGGAAATGGAGGATGGAGCAGTATTGGCGGTTCTAAGCAGAAAAATTTATTACTAACTGCTAAAAGTCTTAATGAGGATTTAACAAAAAAGGTATTTTCAGAAGAATTAGGAAGAAGATTAAAATATACAGATTATGGTGCAGGTATCACTGAAAGTTTGATCGAAAGATTAAGAGATTGGGGGTATTACACTGAAGCAATTGCTTGTTGGCATGAGGCTTTTAGCGTCATAGAACATCGTCTAACTTTAACTAAAATCTCTCATTATTTTGCTGAATATAGATCTTCCAATCCAATAGAGCTTGATATAAATGAGAGCTTAATTTTAATAATTTTATTGAGATTATCTGAACCTAGAAAATCTAGAAAACTTGCAACGTTAACAAGTTTTACTAGTATTTTAAGATATTTACCTAATCTTTTACCTAGACCATTAACATGGTTTGCTTGTAACAGCACGCCTACCTCATCATTACTGCTAATTTTAGAAATTTTATTCTTCCTTGAAGATAAACCTTTTACTTTAAGTAAAGGAATTAAGGATATATTAGAAATATATGTAAACTCTTCTATATGGAGCGCCCAAGTCATAAGTCGTTCTTTATTAGACAGAGCAGGACTAAATTATGCAACTTATAATAATATAAATAGCTATTCTGGAAGCAACATTCAGACCTACTCACCTAATCCATATATTATGCAATTAGACCCAACTAAGAGCCTAGAAACTTTAAGCTTATATGTTCCTAGTTTGCCTTCACAAATAGAGTCTTTTCTAGATGAAGAATTGAAAAAAAATTTCAATATGGAATTAATGAGTGAAACTATTGAACTAATATATGGTAAATCAAGAGACGTTATTCCTCCTGTAGATGGACTTACTTGGAGAGAAGAGCTATTTATTGCAGAGTTGAATACTTGTGGGCAAGCTCTTCAACATGATTTAAAAACAGAAGGCCTATGGTCAATAGAAGCGGAAGAAGAGCTTGTCTTACATACGTTACCTAAAATAGAGTCACATTTAGGAATTTATCAAAGTCGAGTAGCAAGACCAGCATTACCTCTTCCAAATGAGCTAACAAATGGGATAAGCCCTATCATTATTGTTAAGAATGATCCAAAGTATGAAAATTGGGTACAATTAGCGTGTATGGAGACTCAATATCTTAATGAAGAACATAATTTTTCAAGACCTAATAAGCAGATTAAGAATATATCTGGTCTTTCATTAATTCCTAAATTATCTATGATTCCGAAAAATTTTATACCATTGAAAGATGGTATAGAAAGTTTGTGGTGGACCAAGGATATTGGAACAACAATCCGTATTGGAGGTACATTAAATCCTCTAGTTGGGATCTCAACTTTCACTGATCTACAGAGGTGGTCCCACTTGTTTGAACAACTAAAAGCGTATTTATAAGTGATATTCCGCTCTAGTTAAGCCACCTTGTTTTGTTGGGGTA
>NZ_NHRP01000061.1:0-7207 GCF_002165385.1 Acinetobacter sp. WCHA39 | reverse complement strand
AGAGCAGCGTGGCCAAGTATGAAAAATCCAGTAGATGCAGATCGAATTCGAGCTGCTTTTAAGGCAACGCAAGGGATCGTGGAGCATGAGTTTGAGCAGCATGTGATTGATGCCAGTCAAGTGTATGTCGATGCGATGATTGAGCGGATTGCTTCAGGTGAGTCGACCTTTGAGGAGGAAGATGAGGTGTTAATGATGAAGTGGCGAGCTATGAATGCCTTACAGGATAAGGATTCATAGCTTCGTATAAGGCGTATTATGTTAATTTTAGGATAACTTACTGAATGTCAATTTCCTTTTACATCTTTAGAGCATAGTGGATGTGACTCTGATTCAAAGAAAAATAATTCTAATTGAGGTGTTCTTCTCAATAAACGTGCTTCAAAAAATTTTACAAGTCTTTCCTTTTCATCTTGATGCAGACCTGAATAAATAGATATTGCTACATACGTCAACTTTTCATTTGCGACAATAGCATCGACTAGATGTTGATCATAAGTGGGATCAAGTCCTTGACCTATTACAACCAAACCATTTTTTATTTTTGATAGTTCTTTATAACAAAAATTCAAGTAACTATTTGATTCTATTTTACTTAATTTATATTTACTAGTTCCTTCAGTAATAAACAAAGGTAGAGCTGTATTTAGTTCAGTAAATTTGTAGCTATCAATTTCTGGCAAATTATCTGATGCACCAAGTAATTTATGAATGCCAGATGCAAGATTAGTTTGAAGATGTAAAGCACCATGTAAATAATAGAAGGCTGTGACTTGAGCTGGATAAAAAATATTTACGTTTCTAGAATCAAATGTATTGTTCCTCCAAAAAAAATCCACTTGCTTGTTAGAAGAGATAGTATTAAAAACGCTCCAGTAAGGAATTAAGTCATAACAAGTCGTAAATACTTTTCTAAAATTAGTCAGTTCTTTTCCAATAATTTCTTTTTTCAATTTAGAAAATGGAATATGTGTTGAATGCACTGTATTAAAAAGATTTTCCCTAACATTGTCATATAGTTGTAGTACTTCTTCAGTGTTCTCACCTAAAGATTCTTTTACAAGTGCAGTTGTTAATAGTGCTTTTAATACTTCTTCAAAATTTGTAGTTTTCAGATCATTAAATATTTTTAACACCGATTTTTTTAAAATTGGCTCAATCATTTCTTCTTGAGAAAAATTGAGTAAGGAAGTATAGGAGTAATTTTCCCAAATATTACAACTGAAACCATTCCCCAATAGTAAATTATCCCAAACATATTCTTTGCCTAGAATTTCTTGCCAAGTTAAAATCATAGTAATTAATTGAAAAATAATGATTTTATAATAATAGTGTAAAAATATAATCTAAGTAAATCACCATCTATCTATAAAGCTTAATAGTAGATCAAAATATTCTTAATTCGACAAAACCATGTGGCATATCTAGTATATAAGCACTTATTAAAGCACCTTTAAAAGTCTTTTAAAAGCACTAATAGTATGCTAGGATTTATTTAACAATGAGGATTGTTATATGAATTCTGAATTAGAAGATCTAGAACTTGATGCTTTATTAGAAGATCTGCAAAGAGATTCTGATGAACTAGATAAGCTATATCTAGAGTTTGATAAAATAGATGTAGAGCTTGATACATTACTTGGGCTAGATGAAAAAAAACTTCGAAAACTAGAATCTATTAAGCAAATTAGAAGTATAAAAAAAGTTTTAGAAGTTTTAACTAGCGTACTTGATAGACCGACTATTAATAAAAGACAATTTTTTATTGTTTTAAATAAGTTTAGTAGCTCTTTCCTTAAATTAAAGAAACTATCTAAAAAAATAATTTTAATAAATTATTTCAAACATTTAATTGAAGTATTTCAAACGATAAAACATGAGAACCATGTCGTACTGCTTCAACCCAGACTCCAAGCTATTAACTCTATAAGGGTGTAATCATGACTCAACTAATCCATGCACGAATGACTGCAAGTATTACTGAACTCAAGAAAAGTCCTATGGATACTGTATTAGCAGGTAAAGGAGAAGCTGTTGCAATTCTCAACCGTAATACACCTGCTTTCTACTGTATCCCTGCTGAACTATACGAAACTATGATTGAACAGCTAGAAGACTTAGAACTTAATCAAATTGCAGATACTCGTGTGAACCAAAAACGCATTCGAGTAAATATAAATGAGTTATGAGCTAGACTTTTTAGAAGAAGCATTAGAAGAATGGAGTAAGCTTAATCCCAGTATTAAGCAGCCATTGAAAAAGAAACTGATGAAGGTCTTAGAGAATCCTAGAGTCCCTAAGAATAAGCTATCAGGGCATTCTAACCGATATAAAATCAAACTTCGTAGCATTGGCTATCGTTTGGTTTATGAGGTTATAGATAATGAGGTTGTTGTATTAGTAATTGCTGTAGGCAGACGTGAAAATAATGCTGTCTATAATTCAGCAGACTTACGACAATCTTGAGTATTAAGGGGGATGATTAAATTTAATCATCCCCCTATTATTTAACATAAAATCTCATATTCGAAATGAAAAAACCCCGACATCCTGTCGGGGTTTTTCGTATTTGGTACTAGGGTCAACTCCTGTCATCCCTCGCGTCCTGTCGCTGATCTTATTGTTGTTATGTGGAACATCCTGTTTTCGATGAAGCCATAATATGCAATCTGATGGTGTCTGCCTATTGGTGATTTTCTTGAATGCCTGTACGCCAGAACGTACATGGAGATATCCTTAAATTATCCCAAGAATTGTCCGCAGGAAATGGGGATAATTTCAGAAATGAGAGCCTTTAGAAATCAGGAAAATTTGGATTTTTGAATATTTTTTAACCAATTTTATTGGCTAAAAGTGACAAAAGTGCTTAAAAAGCAGCCGACTTGTTTCTGTGTCGGCTTTTTGGTGTTTTTTAGGATTATGTAAAATTTACAAATGATTGATTTAATTAAAATAATTGAGAATGGTTTCGCATAACCGCCATTATGTTAAGTGGTTAATATTAAATTGCTAAAGAATTTTTTTCATAGGTCTATTTATTTGAAAAAATATTATTTATTCTATCAATTGATGAGATATGTAATATGTAAGTTAATTTAAATATATTTAAATTATAAAATGATTATTAATCAAGGAGTTATCATGATTCCAATAATAATAGCAAAAATAGAAACTGATCCAACTTATACAAACCATAGTGCTGTATCTGATTTAGTAGATATATTTACGTCAGTGTATGCCCTTGCTGAGAATGTCGACTATCTGCGTACAATTTATGATTATTTACGTACTCAGCCAGAGTTAAGTAAAGCTTTATTTAATGAATTGATTAAAAGGCATAATGAAGCATCTTTAATATCTGATTCAACCAAGTATATACCAGGATGTTGCTGCTGTGGACTTGATCCTTATGAACCTGAGAGACAATTAGGTAGAGATATTAATACTCTTGAAGAGGGACTAATTGCTTCTTCAAGTATTGATATAAAGTCTGTAAATTTTTTGAAAAATTTAGCAGCTTATAGAGATCTTGCTCATGATCGCTCTCATTCGATTAGCGTAATGAAAAATGAAAAATTGAAAATAGGAGGAGAATTACTAAATTACTTAACATCCCCGAATCAGATCGGCGAATCTGAGGCAGATTATATTTATGCTGTATTAGAAAGAAACGAATGCATTGGAGAAGATCTATTTGAGTATCTATTTTCTGTAGCTCGTTTGGCTACCGTGGCAATCCGACCAACCATTGAAGATAGTCCTGTTGTTGCTGCCATTAAAACACTCTTTATTAATAATGAGGTTTCAAGTGGTGGTGGTGGTGGCGGTGGTGGTGGTGGTGGTGGTGGTGGTGGTGGCGGTGGCGGTGGCGGTGGCGGTGGTTGCTGCTGTTGTTGTTGTTGTTGTTGCTGTGGAGGAGGTTGTTAGTTGAATAAAACTAGTAATATTGAAAGTAATAGTTTTTCAATTCCTGTTCCTGAAAACTTTCCTAAAACTATTCCACTAACTAGCTATCGTGTAATTCAATTATCCAACGATTTATATTTTGCAATACAAGAAGTATCTAATGACCCCCTATGTCCCAATGGTATTTTTTCTATATCTGTAGCTGTAGATAGGAGCGTATTAGCAGCATTGACGAGAGCAAGATATGAGGCCGCAGAAAGGTTTGCGCTTGCTGCGGTACTCGGTGGACACAAATTTATTAATTGTTTAGAAATCGATCCAAGTGATATTTTTGAATTTTCGATTCAGCTAAATTCACCTCTTAATGGGAGAGGAAGGTCTTTTGACAGCCTATTCCTTGAATTTACAGAAGTATTTAATACAGAAAAGAAATATGTAGCTATTGCCGATGTTTTTGCACCTTATCCCATAGGAAGTGAGGAATGTAGCTGGCATCCGTCAACTAATGGCGTTGCTGTCGGAACTAGCTATGAATCCGCAAAGCTTGCAAGCTTTACGGAATTCCTAGAACGACATTCAATTATGAAATATTGGTATAATGAAAAGAGTTCATATATTGTCGAACAACATGAATTACAAAATATAGCAGCTATAGAAGTAGCATATTTAAATACTCTCGATTACGATTTAACATGCCTTGAAATATCTACACTTTCTTCATTTTTTGTAATATTAATCTTTGCTAAAAACCGTTCTTATAACTATCCATATGTTGTATGTGCAGCTGGTTCAGCAATGACATTGCAAGGTGCTGTTAGAAAAGCAGTACAAGAGACAATTCAAACATTGATAGCAAGTGCAGGGCAAACAGATCAATTCTTAAAATGGAAGCATAGTGGTGAAATGATTAATTCTCTTGATCATCGCATGTATTTTTATGCAGACCCTTCCAAAAGTGATTTGATTGATCAAGTGCTTCTTGATATTACTCTCAAATCTAACAAGTTAAAGAACAGACCAAATAATATAGGAACATTTTCATTTGAAAGCTTGCAACAATTAGGAGATGACGTTGCATTTTTAGATATCACTCCAACAGCTTGGAATGGAGTATTACATTGCGTACGTTGCTATTCATCAACTATGTTTCCCCTCTTAGTTTCTGAAAACATGGTTACAAATGATTGTAAAATAAATTTGAAGAGCCGTTTGGGGCTACCTCATCCATTTCCATGAAGGAGAGATTTTTCTATTATTAATAGTAATTAGTTATATAAATATCCACAATGTTATTAATTATAAAGACTCCCTAAAATTAACATAATACACCTTATGCGAAATACTTGAACTTTTCCTTTTCACATCAATATCTTAAAGTAAGCCGTTCTTGGGTTCAGCGCACTGGAACGGCTTTTTCGTGACTATTCACGTTCCACGTATGTTTTTTAATCAATGTTCCATATTCTTGTTTAGCTCAGTTGAACAATCGCCTTAACCATTTGGTAAGAAAAAGCGACTCAGAAAGCCTCTTTTTTGAGGTTCTGGCTCGATATGTTCTGGTATAGGAATCCTTGGGTTTTGAAGTTCTTGTTCTGGTTTTGCCTCATTTTCTTTTGATTTAGTGGTGTTCTGCTCACGACTTGTATTTGGGTCGATAGATGGTGCTATATCAGGGTCTATAGACGTAGTGATATTAGGTTTAGGAGCTTCTAATAAGCGCTGCATAGCTTCAATCTGTTCTTGGTAGAAAGATTCTCTTTCTAATGACTGATTTTCTCTAAGTAAAGCTTGATTCAATTGTTTTTCAAGTATGTCAACTTGACGTTTTAATAAGTCAACTTCAGTCAAATTTTGACTGTTAATTGATTGACTTTGATTTACATTAATATCTTTCTTTTGTGGTTCACCAAATACTCTTAAGGCTTCAACAAAGTCAATTAAACCATCAGAACCTTTTGATAAATTCCCTTTATTTATATGTGCATAGATAGCTTGCCTTGAATATCCATACAACTTAGCTAATTCTGAAACTGATAATTTTTTCATGTTGTAAACTGAGTTTATGTTTGGTTAATACTTTACTATTAAATTGACAATGTCAATTTACAAGGTTACTTAAAACCTAGAGCTGACAGGTATGATGCATATTCTTTGATTTTTGTAGGGTTCATTAAATCATTAGATATTCTGTCTGTGAAATCATCATAACTTTCTCCTGCTTTACTATATTTTGAGGAAAAACTTGGGCTGTATGCTAATTTACTTGAGAACAATTGAATTTGTTTTGGTGTCAACTTACTTACAAGCTCAAGCTGTTCCCCCTTATGTTTAGCTAAGGTTTTGGCAGTTGTCTTTGATTTAAAAGAAAAACTGTAGCCTGAAATAGATCGTCCAGTTTTATGCTGTTCAGATTTCACCTTAATGTCTGTGAACGTATTTATTTGGGATATAGCTATATCTAAGACTCTTCTCTTGAAATTATCAGATCTAATATATTCATCCTCAGCAATTCCAAGTTGTTTCCGAAAGTCTGTGATCTCAAATATGGGGGTTTGGCCTGTAGTTCGCCAAGCAATTAGTAATTCATAGAGTCTAGTTGCATATCTACTTGTCAATTGACTGACTTGCTTTAACTCATAGCTTGTAAACCTTTCTTCTAACCTTGTAATTAAAGGAACTACAGCAGGTGAAAAGATAAGACTTACTGATGCTTCATTATCAATGTAACTGATCTCACTTACCCAACGACTATGAGTAGTTTTGACATTCCCTTTATCTGTTAAAGACTGGTAAGTAAATCTTCTATCAAATAAAACTTTGCTTGCTTCCTTAAGAACAGCATATGCAGTGTGTTTCTCTACTCCAAAATTTTCAATATAGCTCGAAGCATGAATTACCAATGCATCATTAGCATTGATTCCTTTACCTGTTTGTCTTGCTTCTATGATTGCTAGAAGAACTAACCTTTGTTCAACTAAGTCGAGATTATAACTAGCATTAATTAAAGCATTATCTTTGACAATTAAGTCTTTCATTATTCTTATTACTACATAAATATTTGATGTAGTAATACTACATCAAATATTTATGTAGTCAAAGGGTCGATAAACGTAGTGATATGGGTCGATAAACGTAGTGATATGGGTCGATAAACGTAGTGATATGGGTCGATAAACGTAGTGATATAAACTCTAAAACCATTGGTGTGAAAGGCTTTCAGCTGATCTAAAAGCATTAAAAACTATTAAAAATAATTAAAAGCCTAATCTGGTCAAAATTGCCCTTGGTTTTCGCTACGCTC
>NZ_NHRP01000060.1:0-7234 GCF_002165385.1 Acinetobacter sp. WCHA39 | reverse complement strand
GGTGCTTTATCCGTGTTGATCACTTGTGGAATTTGCCACTTCTTCACATTATTTAAAATTTTTCCAAGAAAACAATAAGCTGAATGGGTATTTCGTCTAGCAGAAAGATAGAAATCAAGAGTATGGCCACGTTGGTCAACTGCACGGTATAGATATGCCCATTTGCCATTCACTTTTACGTAAGTTTCATCCAGATGCCATAAATGTCGATCTGTAGGATTACGCCAATACCAACGTAAACGTTTTTCCATTTCTGGAGCATAACGCTGAACCCAGCGATAAATTGTGGTGTGATCAACATTCACTCCACGTTCGGCCAGCATTTCCTGAAGTTCACGATAGCTGATGCCATATTTACAATACCAACGAACAGCCCAAAGAATGATTTCACCTTGAAAGTGCCGACCGTGGAAGGGATTCATCTGCTGTATCTCGAAATAAATAAGATATTTAGCTTATCATGTCAGCCTATTTGCAACAGTGCCCCGCCTAGACAATGAGAAACGTATAGAACGTATTAAGCAGGGCCTGGCACGTTCGGGTTACAAACCAACAGGCAAGAAGGCAAATGAGGCTAAACATAAACGAATAAAAGAATTGCTAGTAGTTGGCAATATGACTAAGGAAGAAATTGCCAAAGCAGTGAATTGTGGAGTTGCAACTGTCTATCGAGTTGCTAAAGTTATCTAAAAGAGGCTTATCTCAACGCGCCCCCAATGGGGCACCGCTGCATTCAGGTTACTTCACATAAGAAATTTTATGTTAAATGATTGTTAGAAATGCCCCTTGATCGAGGCATTTTCTATAAAGAATACTAAAAACTAATTAAAGCCAACCAAGTTTCAAAACAAGGCAGTTCTCAGCAATCATATTTTTAAATTATATAACTCCCAACTGAGCTTTTGCTCCAACGATAAGGCTTTCATTTTGAGTTTCTAAGGCAAATAAACCATACATCAAAGGAGAGGCCGCTGCTCTTTCTAAAGTCTGTTCATATAGTTTATTCCAAACTTTACCCCCTAGTTTTTCATACTCGATGATTAGAGTTTTGAGGCTTTCTTCTCCAAACAAAGTTACATGCCCAGCAAAATCAATCGCTGGGTCATCTATATGGGCTGTTGACCAATCAATAACGCCTGAAACAGCTCCATCCTTTGAAGCTAGTACATGCCCAGCATATAAATCGCCATGTATAAATTGGGTGAAATCTGCCCATAGAACATCATTATCCAACCATTTTCTGTAGCGGGTTTCCAATTGCTCACTTATACCAATTTCAGATTTTACTAACTGCAAATTGTTTGCTATTTCAGGTCTTAAATCTGAAGGTTTCATAATTTTCAAATCATTTTCCCGAACTTCTTTTTCAGGAATACTATGGATTTCAAATAAGGTTTTTGCCAAAGATGTTATGTATTTCGGGCTATCTTTGTCCATATTCCAAATTATTTCATAGGTTTCAGCATCCAAATTTAAAACAGGATTATCTTTAAGTATGGGATAAGCCACTAATTCTGTAGATGAAATTCTCCAATCAGGAACCTCTACAGAAAGATGTTTTTTTACCAATTCTAAAATGCGTTTTTCTTTCTTGATTTGTTCCCTCATGCCATCACGACGAGGAATACGCAGCAACCATTGTTGCCCCTTTGTATCAAGAGCAAAAACGACCTTAAAATCAATGCCCATTTCATTGAAATTCATTTTGTCCGTAAGCAACAAGCCGTGTGCTTCAGCAAGTGATTGAATATCTTGAATTGTCATTTTTAATTTCCTTTAAAGAGTTCAATAATTAATGTTCGGATTAGATTGGCTATCATTAACAATCTCTCTCAAAAGTCTTGATGATTTTGTGGTCTTTGATCTCGTAGATAATGTCAGCAATATTATCGACCAATTGCTTGTCATGAGATACGAAGATAATAGTTCCTGCATAGGACTTCATCATTGTTTCTAATGCGGCAATACTTTTTAGGTCAAGATAGTTTCCTGGTTCATCCATAAGCAAAATATTATATTTTCCTAAAAGCATTTTGGATAAAAGCAGTTTGATGATTTCACCTCCCGATAAGTCGGATAAGTTTTTTTGAATATCATTCGCTCCGATCCCCATTGAAGCCAATACTGCACGAATTTCCGCAACTGTGTACTCGCACTCTTCCTGCATAAAGGAGAGCACAGATTTATGCGTGTTAAATTTATATCCTGTTTGTGTAAAGTAGCCAATTTCAGCTTTTGGAGATATGGTTAATCCATCAGCACGTTCTGATATCATTTTTAACAAGGACGTTTTCCCTGTTCCATTCGATCCAGTTATAGCGACTTTAGCGCCAAGCGGTATTATAAAGTTAGCGTCATCAAAGATAGTACGGCTACCAAATTTTAAGCTCAGACCATCTGCCGTAATCGGGAACTTATTGTGCAGTTCTAGGGCTGAACTTTGACGAAAACGAATAGAACGCAAATGCTCTGGTGCTTGAATATCTTCTAATGCAGCCAAACGCTTTTCCATACTCTTAGCTGCCTGATACAGTTTTCTTTGCTTGGTGCCAGTCATTTTTGCATGCCCAAGTCGTCCAGCACTTTCGGTAGAGTTTTTGGATTTTTCTCCTTTTTTCTTATTGTCTAATCGATTAGCTTGCTGGCGTTTTTCTTGCACAGCAGATTCTAATCGCTCCCGTTCCTTCATCATCAGCTCATATTCTACGGCTTGGTGTTGTCGCTCTTCTTCTTTTTGACGCAAGTAATCCGAGTAACCACCCCAATATTCCGTAATTTTACCGTCTTTTAACTCCCATATCTTGTCTACAACCATATCAAGAAAATATCGGTCATGACTGATAACAAGTAATGCTCCATCAAATGCTTTAAGTTGACCAATAAGTAGATCTATTCCATTGAGATCAAGGTGGCTGGTTGGTTCATCCGCTAGAATGCCATGTACTTGTTGGGAAAATGCGGCAGCAATTTTTGCACGAGTTTCCTCTCCGCCACTCATTGTGTCGTTTTGTACATTGGAAACACCAAGGCGAGATAACATTGCCCGGTCTTCGACCGTTTCTATTTCGATTCCGCCCAGTTGGCTGATATGTGCAAAATCACCAAAACGCTGTAATGTCGCTTCGGCTAAAACAATTTCGCCATTAAGTACTTTGAGTAAACTACTCTTTCCTGCTCCGTTATCACCCACAAGACCAATACGGTCATAAGAGTGAATTTCCAATTCATCAATATCCAAAACATCACGCCCAGCATAATCCAAGCGTATGTTTCTCGCTTTAATAATTAAACTCATTTTTATTTACTCCTGTTTAGCTCTTGAAATTTTTTATGCAGCAAACAGGATTTAGGTGAAAACAAAAGCTAGCATCACAGTGTCCTCCCAAAAAAAAAGCTATTCATCCACAGGGTGGACAAATAGCTAGTCAATTAAGTTATAACTGGAAACTATGCACTAAAAGCATACTTATAAATTAAGCATACTTTTACTTTATATATCCGCATATATTCTTAAAGACACAACAAAAGCCCACCATTATAAAATAGTGTCACTATGCAAATAGTTGTGTCTTAACGAATGCGGATAGAATGCATAAACTTACCTAAAAAATAAAATTCAGTTTTATGATAACTTTACTGTTAAAAGAAGTCTAGACAACCTTGTTTTATGCTTGGATATAAGGCTTATTTTAAAATAATAGTAGTGAAGATTTTCTAAAATTAACATAATACACCTTATACGAAATAAAAATGGGAGCCTTAAGCTCCCATTTTTTAAGTAATTTTTTCAAATAAGGCTTGGGTGAGCATCTAAAATTCGAATCAATGTAGCTGCTGGTCCAGTTGGATAGCGTCGTCCCTGTTCCCAATTTTGCAGGGTACGGGGGCTAATATGTAGACGTGCAGCAAATTCATTTTGGCTCAAGCCAGTTTTTTCACGTACTTCTTTAATATCAGGCAATTCGAGTTCTGTAACTCGGCTTGCTTTAACTTCTTTACGTTTGATAGCTCCAGCTTCTTTGATTGAAGCAACCAAGTCATCAAATAAGTTGTTATCCATGAAATTGCTCCTTCACGAGTTGGTGCAGAATGGCGGTTTCCTTATCTGTTAAATTATCTTTTACTGATTTTGGATAAGCCACTAAGAAAAAGATCTGATCATCCTCGGTGACCCAATAATAAATCACCCGTATCCCACCACTTTTCCCTTTGTTACCTTGAGCACAACGTACTTTGCGAATACCACCGCCATTCTTGATTAGGTCACCTCTATCAGGCTGTACCAAAAGATCTTGCTGAAGTTGACGATATTCCTCATCAGATACAAGGTCTTTAATTTGCTTGGTAAAGATGCTGGTTTCAATAAATAACATGGACTCTTTATACGTCAATGGCGTATTTGAATTTTAGCAGTTTCCATAACAAAAAACGAGAGCTGGTAGATCTCGTTTCGCATAACAGCCATTATGTTAAATTGTAGTAAGAACTTTAATGCGATAGAGCAGAATGTATATGCAAAATAAGCTTGATAACATTATTCAAGAATTAAAAGAACTATCTGGGAATAGTCGTCTAAACATAGAACTACCTGATGATATTTTCATATCTGCTTATGAACGAAAAATAGGTTTTATTTTTCCAAAAGATTATAAAAAAGTTTTGAAAGAGATTAGCAATATCTTTTATGGAACAATTGAATTAGCGTCTCTTACAGATGAGAAAGAATGCTATCGAGGGCTATCTCAGATATTAAATGATGCTAGGGAGCAAGGTCTGCCAGAAGATTGGCTACCTATTTGTGAAGATAATGGTAGTTATTATTGCCTATCTCCTAATCATAAAATTAGATATTGGACAGCAGATGGATATAGCGATGAGCAGTGGGAAGATTTAGCAGATTGGATCAAGCAAGTTTGGATAGATGGAAATTAAGAATTTCTAAAATTAACATAATACACCTTATACGAAATTAAAAAATGGAGCCTAAAGCTCCATTTTTTAATAACTTTTTTTAAATTGCTAAGCGTAAATTCAGTGCTTTTACAACTTTAATCACAGTATCAAAACTAGGGTTAACATCACCAGAAAGTGCTTTATAAAGACTTTCTCGGCCTAAGCCTGTATCTCGTGATAATTGAGCCATTCCTTTAGCTTTTGCAATGTTACCTAAAGCCTTTGCAATGAATGCGGCATCGCCATTAGATTCTTCAATACATGCTTGTAAGTAAGCCTGCATATCATCCTCTGTTTTAAGATGCTCAGCACTGTCCCATTTGCGAAGTTTAATAGCCATTTATAGCTCCTCCTCTAAATCTTGTGCCAATTGCAGGGCAAGTTTTATATCTTTACTTTGCGTAGACTTATCTCCGCCTGCTAAAAGAATAACAACCCTTTGCCCTTGCTTGCAGTAATAAATCCTATAGCCTGGCCCAAAGAAGAAACGTAATTCAGAAACACCTTCACCGACCGGCTCAGTATCTCCAAAGTTTCCATCTTCAACCCGATCAATTCGGACTTGTATGCGTCTTTTTGCCTGCTGGTCTTTTAACTTGGTGAACCAGTCATCAAAGACTTCAGTGGTATATATTGAGTACATAAGTAGAATGTATCCTATAGGATACATTTATGCAAGAAATAAACTTGATATTTGGGGCTCGAAACGGTGAATTTCGTATAACCGCCATTATGTTAAGTTAATCAAAATTCTTAATGCACCAAAACCTAAAAATTTAAATGGAGTAAAAATGACTTTAAAGGGGTTAGATATTCAAGAAGATTGTATCAAAGCTATTTCTAATGAATCTTTAATATTTGATATTAAGAATAAAGAGTTTTTAGAGGATATAGAAAATCTTTTATTACAGTATTTTCAAAATTTTAGTAATGATTTAAATGGAATTGAGTTTGATAATTTTTCTGTGGAGTTTTGGTTCGATGCAGGACAATTGATTATTTATCCTGAAAAAGATTTATTAGATCGTAAACCCTTTGAATCTGAATATGATTTAGATAGATTAGACCCTTATTTTTATCTAGTTTGTGAAGAATATAGGATATATTTTGATGACTTAATATCTCGAAAAGTAAGCGATCAAGTATCTGAAAAAGAAGCTATTTCTAAAACTAATGACGTAATTGATTGTGTAAGCAAAGCTATAAAAAATATAAATGATGAAAACAATCTTTTAAAGATGTTAGGCAGGCCTAAATTAGAAATAAGATATTTCGGTGTAACGAAAGAAGAACTTTTAGCAAAAGAAATTCTCGTGAAATGAAGTAGATATTTTTGTCGTATTAAGGAAAACTAAAATTAACATAATGGGCGTTATGCGAAGTCAAAAATGGGAGCTTAAGCTCCCATTTTTATTGATGATTTTTTAATTCTTTCAGCATAGCATCCCGTAAAATTTCATTCATTCGTGTTTGATAACCTTTGCCTTGTGCTTTGAACCAAGCAAGTACATCAGCATCTAACCGAATTGAAGTTTGTTGCTTCACTGGGCGGTAAAATTGATTTTGGCGTACAGCACTGCTCCAATCGGTAATTTCAGGAATATCTGATAGATCTAGCTGATCATCAGGAACCGTGCCTTTAGCAAGCAAGCGTTGAATTTCAGCATCTTGCTTCTCACCAAATTTCTCATTCAGCTCTTTGCGTGAGTATCTAACCATGCTCATATTTGTTTCGCTCCGCTTTAGTCACTTGCCTTGCACTAATGATTCGTATGATTTCACAGTCATCTTCATCAAAAATGGTGTGAGCCACCAATAACATTAGTACGCCTTTAACTCGTCCAATGGTTTGCCAACGTTCTTCACCATCGGTATGTCTGTCTTGGATTGAGATCCGTAATGGATCTTCAAAAACAAGGCTTGCAGTTTCGAAAGAGATATCATGCTTTTTCTGATTCTTTCGATTCTTAGCCTCATCCCATTCAAAATACTGTTCCATAAAAAACATTCAAATTTGTATATACAATAATGTATCACAAAATTGTATAACTCAAGTTGAGAAGCGTAATTTTTAGTCAAATTTATTGGCAAGAACTATCAAAACTGCTCATAAAAAAGCCGACTTGTTTCCAAGTCGGCTTTTGAACATCATCGAGCAAATAATTTATATCATAAGTTTTTGATTTTTATATTTTTCAATTTGTGCTGTTATTCACCAATTAAAATGTCTATGCGATAAACCATTTAAAATGTCCTGTTTTTAACTGCAAGAGTCAAGAAC